>CATIYQ010000122.1 GCA_949739465.1 uncultured Peptococcaceae bacterium
CTACTTATTCTGTCATACCCATGATGATTTTCCAAAAGAAAAAGCATAGATAATTCTATCTATGCTTTTTCTTTTTTTATTAATTGATTTATGATATATGTTATATCTTATTGTTTGCCTTGGGCTAATATTTCTTTGGCGCGGGCAACCGCTGCGTCTGTAATCGTTTCCCCGGCAAGCATGCGGCAAATCTCCTTAAGCCGTCCACTCTCGTCTAAAACCACAGCTTGCGTTGCCGTCCTTCCCTGGACAGTCTCTTTGTAAATATATATCTGACTATCGCCAAAACCTGCCACCACCGGGCTATGGGTTACGCACAAAGCTTGCCCATATTTGGAGACAGCTTTTAATTTTACTGCTACCGCATTAAGGGCCTCCCCTCCCATGCCAGTATCTACCTCATCAAAGATAATGGTACCTACTTGGTCTAATTGAGCAATAACAACTTTAATGGCCAACATAACCCGAGACATTTCCCCGCCAGAGGCGATTTTCGCCACAGGATAATATTCCTCGCCAATATTGGAGCGAATCATTAATTCTACCGATTCATCACCATGAGCGGAAGGATGTCCCGGTACAAGCCCCACCGTAATATCCGCCTGTTTCATTTGCAAATCCTGCAATTGCTCGTTAATGGATTGGGCTAATTTTTTTCCGGCTTTTTCTCGTAGCTCGGTCAAAACCGCCGCTTCCTTTTGATAGACTGCATATTTTTCCCCAATCAATTCCTCCAGGTGAGCGCTGTTCTCCTGCTTCTGCAACAACCCTTCCAAAACGGCTGTATTTTCCTTTTGAAAACGAAGAACGTCTTCTACTGTATTGCCATATTTTCGCAAGATTTTTTTGATTTGCTCCAGCCGTTCGTTAATCTCATCCAGCCGCTCTATATCGTCAGGGATACCCTGCTGATAATGAACAATTTCCTGCATACAATCTTCCGCATTATAATAAATATCGCCCAGCCGCTCCTCCAGCGTTTGCAGCCGTTCGTCTAAATGGGCAAGTCCCGCTAAGGCTTGTTTAGCAGAAAGAAGACCGTCCAACGCGCCGCCACCATATTCACCGCCCTGCAAATAGCCATGGGCTTCTTCCATACCTTGACTGATTTTCACACTGTTTTCCAGCAGGGTTCGTTCCTGCTCCAATTCTTCCTGTTCCCCCAGGGTCAAGTCAGCTTGAGCAATTTCCTCCAACTGAAAACTAAGATAATCAATATTCCGTTCCCATTCTTGTTGCGCCGTCTCGTATTCTCTTTTTTCCTTTTCCAGCTGTTGCCAAGCGGCAAAGGCTGCCGTCACCCGTTCTTTTTGCGCCAACGCCTCAGCCCCGGCAAAGTTATCTAAGATTTTAATTTGTTTATCACTGTCTAAGAGAGAAATATGCTCCATTTGCCCGTGAATATTTACTAACGCTCTGCCCAGCAAACGAAAATTACTGAGCGGAACCGTCACATTGTTAATGCGGCAAACGCCTTTACCGTTCCGTTGCAATTCTCTGCTAAGAATCAAATAGTCTTCCTCCAAGAAATCAGAGGAAATATGACATACCTCTTCCAAAAGAGCAACAATCTCCCGAGAAAAAGGACCGTCAAATATTGCCTGCACCAGACATTTATCCACGCCGCTGCGGATAAACTCCTGTTGACTTCTGGCACCCATAATCAGGCTCATGGCATCGATAATCAAAGATTTCCCCGCGCCGGTCTCCCCGGACAACACGTTTAGTCCTTGGGTAAAAGATAAGTGTAGCTTTTCAATAAGGGCAAAATTTTCTACATATAACTCTTTTAACATGTTCCGACACCCCGCAAATTCTCTTGAGATTTCCTATTTATTGCCCTAACGATTGCAGCCGCTCAATGACATCGCCGCAAAGAACGTCCTCTTTTACCAGAAGAAAAATGGTATCGTCCCCTGCAACAGACCCCACCAGTTCTTTCCAGCCCAGATTATCAATGCAGGAAGCCAGCCCCTGGGCAATACCGGGCATGGTGCGAATGACCACCATATTGCCGCTGCTGTTGTATTTTAATACATTTTCTCTGAGCATTCGTTTGGCGCGGTCATGAGCGTTTCCTGCCGGCGTATTAAGAGGGGAGCTGTAAGCAAAGACATTATTGCCTGCTGCTACTTTCACCAATCCCAATTCTTTAATATCCCTGGATATGGTCGCCTGAGTCACATGGAAGCCATGTTTCTCCAGCTCTTCCGTGAGTTGAAACTGGGTTTCGATATTTTTATTTTCGATAATTTCTCGAATTGCTTTCTGTCTACGGCTTTTCATCATCAATCCTCCTTCAGGGATTTTTTCACCACAATCACTCTGGGCGCCAATTTCTTATTAACAAAGCGAAACTCCTCTACGCACCAGTCCTGAGCGGGAGCGGCGGCTAAAGTCTCTTCTATCATGGCATATTCTGCTTGTCCGCCCCTATGCCCCAGATAACAAACTAAAACGATGACGCCGCCCGGCAAAAGCAGCTCCATCATAGATTGAACGGCGGCAAGGGTAGTCGCGCCCTCCGTAACCACGGCATGGCTAGCGCCGGGCAAATACCCCAGATTAAACACGCCCGCTTTGATAGGTGTCTCTACATAACGCCCCAGATTGGCATGGTTATCGCAAATCACTTCCGACCAATCAATCTGATGCTGCGCCAGCTTTGCTTTGGTAGCGGCACAAGCCTCCTCCTGAATGTCAAACGCCCACACTTTACCGCTCTCGCCTACCCGCCGCGCCAGAAACAACGTATCGTTGCCTTGTCCCGCTGTTGCGTCCACCACCACATCGCCGGGAGCAATATATGTTTCCAAGATACCATGTACCCGATTTACAACAGAAAAGACATCTTTATACACGATGATGAAACCTCTCGCTTAACTTATGATTTAAAGTATCATAAAAATGCTTATCCCCCAGGCGGACCAACTTCGCCCTTTTATCAAAAGAAGAAATCTCAATGTGGTCCAAATCCTCTAGGAAGAAGGGATGTTGCCCATCGGCAGTCACCACGCCTTTGGCTGCATTGCTATGGAAGACAATATCCACTTTTGCGTCACCACTGACCACCAAAGGACGGGCGTGGAGCAAATGAGGACAAACACCGCTAATCACCATGAGAGACAGATTTGGGTCCACAATAGGACCGCCTGTCGACAGAGAATAAGCAGTAGACCCCGTAGGTGTTGCTGCAATAACGCCGTCAGAAGGATATTCGATAACAAATTCACCGTCTACATAAACCTCAATGACCACTGTCCGCGCCAGGATTCCTTTGTTGACTATAATATCGTTCAACCCATAAAGACCGGCAACCGACTTCCCGTTGCGGACAATATTTGCACCAATCATCATTCGTTCATCAATGGCATATTGACCGGCAATGACGTCTTCCAGAGCGGCATATAAATTTTCCAGCTCTACTTCTGCCAAAAAACCCATTTTCCCCATGTTGATGCCCAATATAGGCAAATCGAAATCAATCAAAAGATGAGTAACCGCAAGAATGGTGCCATCCCCGCCCAGCACCAATACCATATCCACAGAAGAAAACCCCGCCAGATATGTTTCATCTAAGTCTCCTACACAAGGAAAGCCCGGTTCACCGTCGGGACGATATACCGCAACGCCCCTTTCTTCAAAGAAACAGGTAATGTTCTCCGCTAAATCATAGGCATTTGATTTTTGGTAATTCATAAAGATGGCTATTTTATTCATGACACACCTGTCTCCCTTCACCTATTCTTTTTGATTTAACGAGTCAAAGGCTTGTCCCACAACAGTCTCCGTCAACGCCATAGAAACGACGCTTTCCTGTTCTGCTTGCGGATATTTTTTCAGCCAAAGAAGATATTCGATATTTCCCTTCGGTCCTTTGATGGGCGAGTAGGTCAGCCCCCAGGGATAAAGTCCCGCCTCGGGTAAAAAGTCTAAAATGGACCGAATCACTTCCAAGTGGGTCTCGGAATCTCGTACCACACCGTTTTTACCGATTTTCTCCTTGCCTGCTTCAAACTGGGGCTTGATAAGAGCAACGATTTCCCCTGTTTCTTTCATTCTTCCGCTTAAAGCAGGCAATATCTTCGTCAGAGAGATGAAAGAAACGTCGATGCTCGCCATATCCAATAAATCAGGAATAATTTCTTCGTTTAAGTAACGGGCATTGGTTTTTTCTAATACTACCACTCTAGCGTCCTGCCGAAGAGACCAGGCCAGCTGCCCATAGCCCACATCCACCGCATAAACTTTTGCCGCACCGTTTTGCAGGGCGCAATCAGTAAAGCCCCCTGTCGATGCGCCGATATCCGCCATGATTTTCCCTGTCAAGTCAATAGGGAATGTTTTCATGGCCTTATCCAGCTTTAAGCCGCCGCGGCTGACGAAAGGAAGTTTCTCCCCCAGCAGCGTGATTTGCACGTCTTCTTTTACTTGGAAGCCTGCTTTATCTAACTTTTCCCCGTTAACCAGCACTTCCCCTGCCATGATGGCAGCCCGCGCCTTTTCTCGGCTGGGAAAATAATTTTCTTCACTCAAGAATACATCTAATCTTACTTTTGCCACAAATCCTACTCCTTATCAGGAAACCATTTTCTTAAAATTTTCTCCGCAACAGATTCTGCCGCAAGACCGTATGCCTCCCGCAACACATCCACCGAGCCTTGCCCTTGGACAATGGTAGGCAAACCAAAACTTAACAGAGAAACGTCTGCCCCACGAGCCGTCCAATATTCTGCACAGGCGCCGGCAAATCCCCCCTCGCAAACATTTTCCTCTAAAATGACAACAGGAATCGGTTCTTTTTCTATCGCCTGCAACATCTCCTCGTCCAGTGGCTTTAGGAAACGAGCATTGACTACCGACACCGAAATATCATGATAATATAAAATACGGCGTATTTCCATTGCCGTCTCGCAAAGCGGTCCTACTGCAAAGATAGCGAAATCCTCACCCCGGGTCAATGTCTCCCATTTACCCCAGGGGATTGCTGCAAAGGGTTCCAAAGGCACATTTCTGCCATAGCCTCTGGGGTAACGAATGGCAACAGGGTGCTTCTGCTGATAAGCCGTGTAGAGCATTTGCCGCAATTCGTTTTCATCTTTTGGCATAAGGATAGATAGATTGGGCATGGTTCTCAAATATGACAAATCATAAATACCCTGGTGGGTTTCCCCGTCTCCCGGCACCAAACCGCCCCTGTCCAGGGCAAAAATCACAGGTAAGTCTTGGAGACACACATCATGCCACACCTGGTCATAAGCCCGCTGCAAGAAGGTAGAATAAATGGCTACCACAGGTCTTAAGCCATTTGCTGCCAGCCCCGCCCCAAAGGTAACGGCATGCTGCTCCGCAATACCCACGTCAAAGAAACGGTCAGGGTAAGTCTCGCCGAACTTGGAAAGTCCTGTACCATCCGGCATAGCGGCAGTAATGGCAACAATATCCTCATATTGTGCCGCCAGCTCCAGCATGGTCTCGCCAAAAGCCTGGGTATAAGTAAGACCCATATTTTCCTCTTTGACAGCTTTCCCCGTCAGCACATCAAAAGGCGGCGTACCGTGAAATTTATCCGGTTGCTTTTCTGCCGGTAAATACCCCTTCCCCTTCCGAGTCAGCACATGGATAATGACAGGATGGTCTAAGTTCCGCGCATTGCGGAATATCTCCTGCATGCTGTGAATGTCATGTCCGTCAATCGGACCAATATATGTAAAGTTCATCTCTTCAAACAAAACGCCCGGCACTAAAAGATATTTCAAACCATCCTTTAGTTTTTCTATGCCATTGGCAATATGATCACCCACCTTGGGGATTTTTCTGAGCCAGGAGTTAATCTTGGCTTTGCTTTTATCATAATAAGAGCTGGTACGGAGTTTATTTAAATGCCGAGAGATAGCGCCCACATTTTTGGCAATAGACATTTTATTATCGTTCAAAATAATAATCAGCGGCGTATTCAGATACCCCGCATGATTCAATGCTTCAAACGCCATGCCGCCCGTTAGCGCCCCATCGCCAATAACCGCCACCACCGAATAATTTTCCTTTTTGATATCACGAGCTTTCGCCATACCAATAGCGGCAGATATAGAAGTGCTGCTATGCCCCGTATTAAAATGGTCGTAATCGCTTTCTGACCGCTTTGGAAAACCGCTGATACCGTCTTGTTGACGGAGGGTCGTCATAGCGTCTTTCCGTCCAGTCAATATTTTATGTGTGTAACACTGGTGTCCCACATCCAGAACTAATTTATCATGAGAAAAGTCGAAAACACTGTGTAAGGCTAAGGTCAGCTCTACCACACCCAAGTTAGATGCCAGATGACCGCCGTTTACGGAGACCACTTCCAGCAAATACTTGCGTATCTCTGCTGCCAATTGGTTCAATTCATTTTCGTCTAAGGAGTGAATATCCTCCGGACAATGAATCTGTTCCAGCATACACAGTTCCCTCTTTTCATTTTCACCTATTTTGCTTTTTCTCTTTTATGAGAAACTTTTTTGGAAAGAGCGACAATTTTGCCTACCTTCCACATAATGCCGTCGGAACAACGGTTAGCAAAACTTTTACCAAAAGCCTTGCCGCCTACCGTAAGCGCCGCCACAATACCGGCAATGATAACATCAGGCATACGGGAGGCATTTGCCGCTCCCATCGTAAAGAAGTTAAAAACAATAACTGCACCGATGCCCCCGCTTAACGTACCGCAAATATCCCCGATAACGTCGTTACAGAAGTTGGAGACTCTGTCTGCATTACGAATAAGCTTTAACGCTTCCTTTGCGCCCGGAATACGACGAGCCGCCCGGGCATGAAAGGGCGCTTCATCCGCCACCGCTACTGCCACGCCAATGATATCAAAGATAATCCCCAAGAAAATGACGGCAAGCAAAAGCCCGATGGCAATATATAATTGGGTAATTTTATTTAAAATCGACTGCGATGTCAGATTCACAAACGCCGCCGTAAAAAATGTGCCAATGGATACAATCACTGCAAATTGCAGGTTGCTTAATTTCTTTCCTTTACCGGAACGTCCCACAAAAAAACCTCTTTATATAAAAAATTAGCTGGCATATGGACTCCTATTGAGTAAACTTTATAGCTTAGGTCTGGCAGGCTTTCCCATCGACCGCACCACCCCGTTACCGGAGTGGCAGTTTCCTTTTACGGGTCGATTTGTGCAGTTACCTAACACAAGGCCAGAATACCACTTAGTCCATACTTTAATCCCCAATAGATGGAAACAG
>CATIYQ010000123.1 GCA_949739465.1 uncultured Peptococcaceae bacterium
AACCGCACTTGTTTTTTTCGTTTTACCATGATGTCCTCCTTACACATACAATATGCGCTTTTATGAAAATCTCATACCTATGATATAGACGAATCTATTTTGCTTTTTGTTGCCAATATAGGACAATCTCTTCATAGATTTGACATTATTATACACTTTCTTTCTCTATTAGACAATAAAGAGTACCAATAATGGAAAATACAACGCTATTGTTTCTTCGGCGGCACAGCAACAATTTGCTTTTTACCCTGATAGACGTCAGTAGAGATTTTCTCTTCTTTTACCATGTTGCCGCCTTGCCACACCTGACGGTAGGTTTCCACCTTCTGCCCGTTTGTTCCTTGTTGGAGGATTTTTCGTTCCCCCGGTAAAAGAGAGGAATCAATGGTCAATTCTTCTACAATGGGATAACTTTCTACCTCTTGGGAATAGAGGATATATTGTGCCGTTGCCTTGTGGATATTGCCATAGATAGAAACAGAAAGTTTGCCATTTTCCGCCTGAGTATGAATGAGCACGGGAAAGGGATACCCGTTACGGAATTGGAAGTCCATAGTGCCGTATGCCACGGTAGCGTCTAATCCCGGCGGCGCATAAGATACGCCCAGCGAATGAGCGTGCCGCTCCCCGATAAGAAATTCACCTCTCAGCACGGCATTATACAGCGTAGTCACCAATTGGCAAATGCCGCCACCGTACCCCGATACAAACTCTTGATTAAAAATAATCAGCGATTCTTTATAACCGTGAGCGGCGTCTCTGGGACCAACCAAATCGTTAAAGGAAAACAGTTCTCCCGGCATTAACAGAAAGTTATCCATTTTCTTTGCCGCCAAAACAATATTATGGGTGCGGTTGGCATCCGACTCCCGATATTCGGTGGTATAAGCGCTAATCACACCGTTTATCTGCCAAGAATTGATTTCCTCAGTAGTAGGAAAAGGTGCTGTTTTCGTTATCGAGAGCGCCACTTTTCCGGAAAAATCCCAAGTAAGGCTTTCCTGTATCTTTGCCACACTTCTCTCCAAGTTCAACTTCTGTCCTTCTACAGACGGAGTTATAATGATTTCCCCCTGACCGTTCACTGTAATATTGCCATTTTGCACCGGCGTATTAATCTCATGCTCTAACTGCCGCAAATGGGTAACAGCAATATTCTTGTCCAGTTTAAAGCAATAATCCAAGGAAATGGGATGCGTTCGGTGATAGAGCCGAGTAAAAAAATTGCCCCGCCTGCCTACACCATAAGCGCGGTTCATCATTTCTTCCATATCCATAGCAGCGCCGATTTCATCCAAGGTAAAGGTGAATCGTTTTTCTCCCACTACCAAATCAATTTTTTGTTTTTTCCAGGCAGTGTTTTTCCTTTCCAACCAATCTTTCAGCTCCGCATTGGTTAAATGTCCTACCGTTTCCCCGCCGATAGATACAAACCCCGCAATCTCATTGCCGGATAAAAATAACTGCCCCCAAGGAATCTTTGCCAAACAAAAGCAACAGGCAGCAAAGAAAAAAAACAGCAGAAAACTGATACGGTTTTTTTGATAATGTATGATATTACGGTAGCCCATAACCTTGTATCCTACCCCATTCTGCAATTTCACCCTATATCCCTATGCAGAAAAAAGCAATTCTATGAACATACAAAAAGAGCATTCCCCTCAAGGAACGCTCTTTTTTACAACAACGGTTGGTTCATGCAACGCAAAAAATATTAGTCTTCGTCGTTATCATCAAAGTCGTCATATTCTTCGACTAATTTATCGTAAGCTTCCGTTACCCGTTCCCACTCGTCGTCATCTTCGATATCAGAGAACAATTCTTCCCCGTTATCATCTAAGGAATACTTCATAACAACCACTTCATCTTCGGCACAATCTTCATTTAATGGGAACAAAACTGCATATTTGTTTTCTTCGATTTCAAAAATATCTAACAAATCAAAGCTGTGTTCTTTGCCTTCTTCATCTACCAATACCAATACGTTTTCATTTGCTTCGCTCATAACGACACCCCTTCTGTTTTCTTATAGTCATTGTAAGACGGTTTTTCCTGTTTGTCAATGATATGTAGCGTTATACGAAATCGGTTCACTTCTGAGGATGACCGTCTAAATATCCCTGTAAAATAAATACCGCCGCCATTTTATCGATAACTTCTTTCCGTTTGGCGCGGGAAACATCCCCCTCTAAAAGGGTGCGGGTTGCCGCCACTGTAGAAAGTCGCTCGTCCCATTTGATAATTTCCAGTCCTGTTTCCTTCACAATTTCCGCCGATAATAGCGTCACCCGTTCAGCGGAAGGTCCGGCAGTGCCGTTCATATTCAAAGGCCAGCCTACGACGATTTGCTCCACTTCATATTCTTTGATGATTTTCTTTAATTCTTCTAAGTCATAAGCAAGGGACTTGCGCCGAATGGTCGTTACCCCTTGGGCTGTCCAACCCAAAAGATCGCTCACTGCTACGCCAATGGTTCGCTCCCCAATATCTAATCCCATGATTCGCATATGATTTCCTCGCTCATTCTAGCTTTCTTCTTTCATCATAACAAGCAATGGCGGATTCGTCAATGGAGCGATTCCCTTCTGTTTTCCACCATCTGCAAAAAGTATTTATGAACGGCGAGATTTTCGGTCAGCTCAGGATGAAACGCCGTTACCAAGAGATTTCCTTCCCGTGCAGCAACGATTTTGCCTTCTACTTCTGCCAAAGGCGTCACCCCTTTGCCCAAAGCCGCGATGTAAGGCGCGCGGATAAATACCATAGGAATCTTACCCACGCCCTCCATTTCCCCTATGAGAGAAAAACTCCCCAGCTGTCTGCCGTAAGCGTTTCGCTTTGCCACCATATCCATACAGGCAAAATGGCTATCTTCCTGGTTTCCTTCAGCGTTTTCAATGGATTTTGCTAAGAGCAGCAGTCCTGCGCAAGTGCCAAACACCGGCAAGCCGTTTTTTATCATCGCTTTCATCGGCTCAAACAGTTCCAAGTCATGCAGAAGTTTTCCCATGACGGTGCTTTCACCGCCAGGTAAAATCAGCCCGTCAAACGAATGGTTTTGTAAATCCTCTGCTTTACGGATTTCCATAAAGGTTATCCCTAGTTTCTCCAGACACCGCTCATGCTCCGCAAAAGCCCCTTGCACAGCAAGAATACCAATCTTCATCTTATTTCCCTCGCTCCGCCATGAGCAGTTCGATTTCCTGCTCGTTGATACCGACCATAGCTTCGCCTAAATTTTCCGAAAGTTTCGCCAGGATTTTTGGGTCTTGATAATTGGTCACAGCTTGCACGATGGCTGCCGCCCGCTTTTCCGGGTTGCCGGATTTGAAGATACCAGACCCTACAAAGACGCCCTCTGCGCCCAGCTGCATCATCAACGCCGCGTCAGCAGGCGTCGCAACGCCGCCGGCAGCAAAGTTGACCACCGGCAGTTTACCGTTGTCATGGACATATCGCACCAAATCTAAAGGCGCTGCCAATTCTTTTGCCGCTTGATACAATTCATCTTCGGATAACGCCTGCAGGCGAGCCATTTCTCCCGTTATCATACGCATATGGCGGACGGCTTGAATAATGTCGCCCGTTCCCGGTTCTCCTTTGGTGCGAATCATCGCGGCCCCTTCCCCGATACGCCGTAAAGCTTCGCCTAAATCCTTCGCCCCGCAAACAAAAGGTACGGAAAATTTGCTCTTATCAATATGTAGCCGGTCGTCGGCAGGAGATAACACTTCGCTTTCATCAATATAGTCGATATCAATGGCCTCTAAAATCTGCGCTTCCACAAAATGCCCGATACGTACCTTCGCCATAACGGGGATAGAAACAGCGTCTTGAATCCCTTTAATCATAGCGGGGTCGCTCATACGGGAAACACCTCCTGCCGCCCGAATATCAGCAGGAATCCGCTCTAACGCCATAACGGCGCATGCCCCGGCTTTTTCGGCAATTTTTGCCTGTTCTGGGGTGGTCACGTCCATGATAACGCCGCCCTTTAACATCTGGGCTAAATTTTTATTTAATTCATAACGATTCTCTACCATAGTCTAACTGCCTCCTTGACAATGAAATATTTTACGTATTATATTAAAACAAACTGATACTATTTCAATTGTCAGTTTTGGTTTTTTTAACAAGGTCAGTTTGTTTTACAGAGACAGAGAAGGAAGTCATTATGCATATGTTTACCGTTACACTAAACAAAACAGGCGGGATGCCCCTTTACGAGCAGCTGTATCAATATATCAAAGAAGAAATCACGCGGGGAAGATTCTCACCGGGAGAAAAACTTCCCTCCAAGCGAAAATTAGCAGCTCATTTAAAAATTAGTCAAAACACTATAGAAACCGCCTATGCACAATTACAAGCAGAGGGCTATATCCGCTCCCTGCCGAAGCAGGGCTTTTTTGTAGAAGAAATTGCTAAAAATTTACCGTTGCGCTCCTCCCCAAAAACATCTTCCCTGCCATCTGAGTATTCGCTCGAAAAACCTTACAGCAAAAAATGGCAATATGATTTTAAAACCAATATTGTCAACACGGAGAACTTTCCCTTTGATACATGGAGTAAAATCGTCCGTTCTGTTCTTGCGGAAAAAAGAGAAAAACTATTGCACCCATTACCTTTTTTAGGCGATTTGCAGTTACGGGGAGAAATTGCCCGCTACCTTTACGCTTACCGCGATATCCAAACAACGCCGGAACAGATTATGGTGGGGGCGGGCTCCGAATACCTGCTATCCTTGGTTATTCAGTTCTTCGGGGCAGATTGCCCCTTTGCCATAGAAAATCCCGGTTATGATAAAATTCAACGGATTTTCCAAAATCATCACTTACCCATTGACTACATCAACACCACACAGGAAAGCCTGGATATAAAACGTCTGTCCCGCTCTACAGCAAAGGTTTTACATATCACCCCTTCCCACCACTTTCCCCTAGGCTGCGTCATGCCCATTCAGATTCGCCGACAAGCTCTGAACTGGGCAAATGAAAAAGACGACCGCTATATTATCGAAGATGACTATGACAGTGAATTCCGCTTTGCGGGAAAACCCATTCCTGCTCTTGCCAGTCTGGACCAAAATGAAAAGGTTATCTATCTCAATACCTTTACCAAAAGCCTAGCCCCTTCTCTGCGCATCAGTTACCTGGTGTTACCCCGTCATCTCATGGAGCAATTCTCGGACAGGTTTTCCGGCTATGCATCTACCGTACCCGGCTTTGAGCAAGCAACCCTTGCCGCCTTCATGGCAAGAGGACATTTTGAACGACATATCAACAGAATGAAACGCATTTATAAAGAACAACGAGATATGTTCATACAAACAGTGAACAAGCATCCCTTAGCAAAGAACATTGCCATCATTGGACAGGAAACAGGACTACACCTGCTGCTGCAAGTGAACCTTAATTTATCCGAAAAGGAACTGGTAACCATTGCCCGACAAAAGGACATCCATATCACAGACTTATCTTCCTACTATCACGAGGACAGCACAGATATGCCGACCAATACCATTGTTTTAGGATACAGCGGCTTATCTCTTGACGAAATCCGGCAAGGTATCAATCTGTTATTAGACAGTTGGCAACAGGCAATAGGCAAATAAATCTTGCCTTAACTTCCTAATACCTGAAACATTTTTTTGCTGCCAAAGGAGGAAGGATTGTAAAGCATCAGCACCATATCCGGCTCATATGTCTTTATATAATCCGCCACGCTCCCCTCAAAATATCTTAGGTCTATCATTCGTGTCTCTTCACTGATATTGGCAAGAAAGGCAGTAAAAGGCAAGGCAAAGGAATCCTTCAGTATAAGGATTTTTCTGCCGTTTGTCACCAGATGATTTTGGATTTTCACCTCCGGATAGTCCCCGCCAAAGTAACAGGCATATTTGTTGGTTTCCACATCGTCCGTTGCGTCAAGGAGCGGCGCATAGACAAGAGCTTCTGTAAAATCCCCCGACTGCACCCGCATTGTACCGTCAGCTTTTCTAATCTCTACACTAAAATCCGTGTCAAAATTTGGTTCTATATAATCGTATTGGTCCACCCCCACATAAAGCCGACCAACCCGCTTGCCCTGAGAGCCTAAGAAGCTATGAGAATAAGAAGTAACAGAGTAAGCCTCCTCCAGGTTTAACGCATTTTCGGGGATTTCCCAACCATATTGCGCTGCTAAAAGCTGCCCAAACCTGCTGTATGCCCAGAAAGCAGTTTTGGTCTGCCAATGGTGGTCGGTTCGGTAAAACAACCCTTTTCGGTCTTTATTTTCTTTTTGGATTTCTGCCCGCAGATCCAGATAGTTCACTCCATAATCAGCCAGTACGGATAAGAAACCATCTGCGTTAGCATTAGAATAATCTGTAATACCCGTCGGTATTTGGGTATAGCCGGGCAGGATTTTATAAGGCGCTTGGATATAATAAAAATCAATTCCCTGTTCTTGCAGCCACTGCTGAAAGGCAACAACATTTTCCGCTTGTTCTGTCGTATCATATTGCCAGACAATAGAAGTCAGGCTTTCGTCCTGCGTTTTTACCACCATTTGATTGACGTCTGCATCGCGAATGACAGCAGTATGGAGCAAATGATGCCAACCGCCATTGAGGGAAATCAACTGCCGTTTTCCCCACAAGGCGTCGTCAAAGAGCACGTCTTGTCCTACCCAGGAAAAGGAACTTGCCTCTTTCCATGTAAACTGAGACCAGAGAAGATAATTAGAACCTACCGCTACCAAAAACAAAATGAATAAACAGATTATTGCTGCCACATGATAAGACCTGTTCTCCACTACACACACCCTCTTTTCCATATTTCATAAAAAATATTAGAAATTAAAATAGATAAACGGATTATATTGTTCTTTGGCAACGAAAGAAAGCACCAACAAAAGCAACACGCCATAAGCCGCAGGCTGTAATAACAGCATGCTCCTTTGCCAGAGAACGCTTTCCGCGAATCTCTTTTTACACTGAAGCGCAACATCTACACTGAATACGGTCCCTAGGCAGAGATAAAACCAATACTCCTGCCAATAGAGCGTTGCCGTATCATTCCAAAGCGCTGCAGCACTATTCAGGGCAAACATAGTCTCCAAATAACATATCCCACTGCCAATATCTGCCGCTCGAAAGAATACCCAACCAATCATTACTAAGAGCAGCACCCAGGCACGATACAAAGCGGCAGGGATTTTTCTTTCCACATGCCATACTTTTTCTGTCAGAAGAAAAACAAAGTGCCACATGCCCCAGAGGAGAAAGGACCAGTCTGCCCCATGCCACATACCGGTACAAAGCCAAACCACCCACAGGTTAAGGTAACAACGGAAAATGCCCACGCGACTGCCCCCCAGCGGGATATAGAGATAATCCCGAAACCAACTGCTAAGAGAAATATGCCACCGCCGCCAAAAGTCCGTCACCGACGACGCCATATAAGGATAATGAAAATTCTCTGCAAAGGAAAAACCAAACATTTTTCCCAAGCCGATTGCCATATCGGAATAACCAGCAAAGTCAAAGAAAATCTGCAAGCTGTAAGCAATAATTCCGAACCAGGCAAATCCGACAGTCAGCTCGGACGCGGGCATATTAAAAGCCTTATCGGCGACAACTGCCACCTGATTGGCAATCAACACCTTTTTCCCCAGCCCTAATAAAAAGCGGCAAAAACCAACGCTAAAATCATGCCAATTTTCCTGACGGCTTTTGATTTGTTCCGCCACCGCCTGATAGCGGACAATAGGACCGGCTACCAGTTGAGGGAAAAAGGCAATGTACAACCCTAAGTCAATGATATTTTTTTGCGGCAGCACTTCCCGACGGTAAACGTCTACCAAATAAGATAAAGATTGAAAAGAAAAGAAGGAAATACCAATAGGCAAATAAACTTCCGGAACAGATACAGATAAATGAAACAGACGATTGAGATTGTCAACCAAAAAGCCGCTGTATTTAAAAAATCCCAGGCAAAAGAGATTGCCAAAAATACCGAGCCATAAAGAGATTTTTTCTTTTCTCCGCCGCTCTCTTCCCTGATATCGTCCCAGGAGAAGACCAATCAGATAGTTCCAGCAAACAGAAACAATCATCAACCAGACAAATACTGGCTCTCCCCACGCATAGAAAAACAAACTGGCAAAGAACAAAAACAGATTTCGCGTTTTTATCTTCCGTAAACAGACATAATAAACAAAAAGTACCATCGGCAAAAAGAACATTAAAAACGCCACACTGGGAAATATCATTTTTTACGCCCCCTTTGGTATCAGCATAAAAAAACAATGTGTCCCCTATGTGAAGAACAGGGAAAAATTAGCTGAATCTGCAACAATAAAAAGGAAGTATCAATATGATACTTCCTTTTTATTTATCTTTTTATTTATTTCGCCTGTACGTTTATTCTTTTCCGGTGTTATTATCCTGCATACGAAGATAATTAACAACTAACTCTTCTACCAAATCATCTCGTTCCACCCGACGAATGAGGCTGCGAGCTTGCTTATGACTGGTAATATAAGCCGGGTCGCCGGAAATCAAATATCCCACCAGCTGATTGATAGGATTATACCCTCTCTCCTGCAATGCATGATAAACAGCCAAGAGTACATCGTGAGCATTTAACTCCTCTTCCTTTTCGATTTTAAAATACATGGTGTTATCCATATTATTTGCATCCATCCTATCCAATCACACCTCAATTCTTTTCTAGGGTTAGCTTGTTCTTGTTTCTATTCCTTTATTCCATATTTTTGCGAATATTCCTCCAAAAAAATGGAAATTTTTTCTGATACGTAAATTTATTGCTACTTAAAGCCCCAACTGTTCTTTTATAGCAGCCAAAGCCGCTTCAAGACCTTGAGGAATTTTAGCAGTATCTTTACCGCCTGCTTGCGCCATATCAGCTCGTCCGCCGCCGCCACCGCCGCAAGCGGCAGCCATGGCTTTTGCGATATTTCCGGCATGGAGACCTTGCCCTGTCAAATCATCTCCCACTTTTCCCACGATGTTAACCTTGTCTTCCGCCGCCGCAAGCAGCGCTACAACCCCCCTACCCAATTTGTCTTTGACCATATCCAAGACATTCCGAAGCGCATTCATATCTTTAGCTTTGACTTCTGCTGCAATAACAGCCACGCCGCCCATATCCAGTTTGTTTTCCAGTAAGCCGCCAATATCGTCTTTTGCCATTTGGGCTTGGAGTTTTTCGATTTCCTTTTCCTTGCCCTTTAGCTCTGCCAAGAGACTCTTCACTTTTTCTTCCGTTTCTTCCGGCTGGGCTTTTAACAACGCTGCGATTTGAGATAAGGCTCTTTCTTTATGCAGGAAGTAATTCCGCGCTTCTTTACCGGTGAGGGCTTCCATTCTTCTCACTCCGGAACCGATACCGCCTTCACTGACGATTTTCATCAGACCGATTTCCCCTGTACGGTTACAATGGGTGCCCCCACAAAGCTCTTTACTGAAATCACCCATGGTAACCACACGAACCATATCACCATATTTTTCACCGAAGAGCGCCATAGCACCGCTTTCTTTGGCTTTATCCATAGACATATTTTCTGTGATAATGGGCAAATCGGCTAAGATTTGTGCATTGACCAGGTCTTCTACCGCCTGCATTTCTTCCGGTGTTACCGCTGTGAAATGAGCAAAGTCAAAACGCAACCGTTCCGGCGTTACCAAGGAACCTGCCTGATGCACATGGTCACCTAATACGGTCTGCAAGGCTTTTTGCAGCAAGTGGGTAGCGGAGTGATTACGCGCCGTTGCTAAGCGGATTTCCACATCGACTGTAAGGGTTACGTCCTCGCCTACAGCAAACATACCTTTTTCTACCCTGCACTTATGATAAATAATACCGTTAGGCAACTTCTGGGTATCAAGAACGACGGCTTCCCCTTGTTTGCCGCTCACGTTCCCCACAGAGCCTACCTGCCCGCCGCCGTTAGCATAGAAGGGCGTCTCTGCACAAACAAAATAAACCTCTTCCCCTGCCATGGCTTCTTCCACCCTTTTGCCATCTTTCACCATAGCGGCAATGGAACTGGAAAGACTCATTTTGTCATAGCCGGAGAATGTAGTAGCACCAACGCCAGTCAATGCATTGGTGAGACTTACCGCCACGTCTAAAGCAGTTTCCCCTTGACGAGCAGCTCGCGCCCGTTGACGCTGCTCTTCCATAGCGGCTTCAAAGCCCGCTTCATCTACCACCAAGCCGTTTTCTTCTGCTAAATCTTGGGTCAGGTCAATGGGGAAACCATAGGTATCATAGAGACTGAAGGCTTCTGCCCCGCTGAAACCAGGACGGTTTTCCCCTTTGATTTTAGTCATCATTTCGCCGGCTACCTTCAAGCCGTCGTTTAATGTTTCCAAGAACCGTTCTTCTTCAATTTTGATTACCTTTGCCAGGTAGTCCTTGTTCGCCACGATTTCTGGGTAGGCTTCGCCCATCACTTCACAAACAACATCTACCATTTTATATAGGAACGGTTCGTTTAACCCCAACATTTTCCCGAAACGAGCCGCCCGGCGCAAAATTCGCCGCAATACATAGCCACGCCCTTCATTAGAAGGCATTACGCCATCGGAGATGAGGAACGTGCAAGAGCGAGCATGGTCAGCAATAACCCGGAATGGGAAACCTGCCGCTCCGCTGTCATAAGACTTGCCAGTGATTTTTTCTACATATTGAATAAGCGGAATAAAGCCGTCCGTGTCAAAGTTGCTGGATACGTTTTGTAATACAGACGCAATACGTTCCAACCCCATCCCCGTATCAATGCTGGGGCGAGGCAGCGGCGTAATATTACCATCCGCGTCACGATTATATTGCATGAATACCAAATTCCAAATTTCCAGCCAACGGTCGCAATCGCACTTGCCGATAGCACATTCTTCAGCGTCGCAAGCGTGTTCCTCCCCGCGGTCTACCATGATTTCACTGCAAGGACCACAAGGACCGGTATCCCCCATAGACCAGAAGTTATCCTTCTCCCCTAAGCCGAAAATACGGTCGTCACCGATGCCCGCTACCCGTTTCCAGATTTCTCTGGCTTCGTCATCTTCATGGAATACCGTGATATAGAGCTTATCCTTAGGCAGCTTGATTTCCTCTGTCAAGAATTTCCAAGCAAAGGTAATCGCCTCTTCTTTGAAATAATCACCGAAAGAGAAATTCCCCAACATTTCAAAGAATGTATGGTGACGAGCAGTCCGCCCCACGGTATCCAAGTCATTATGCTTACCGCCGGCGCGAACGCATTTTTGCGAGGTAGTGGCTCTGGTGTAAGGCTTTTTATCCATGCCCAAGAACACGTCTTTAAACTGTACCATACCTGCATTGGTAAAGAGCAAGGTAGGGTCGTTAAAGGGCACTAAAGAAGAACTAGGCACAATCGTGTGCCCGTTTTTCGCATAGTAGTCTAAAAACTTTTTACGAATTTCCGACGTGGTCATGTAAATAAACGGAGATTTTTCATCTGTGTTTGCCATAACAATCGCTCCCTATGATTCATAAAATTTGTGGGTAAAACCGAACCGTATCTACTTGTCCCTATATTATAACACCTATTTTTTTCCATTACCAGTAGACAAGAAAGATTTTATGGGATTTTTCTTACAAAAAAAGATAACAGCTAAGAAAGGCTGTTATCTTTTTCGGTCTCTTCATGATTCGCACTACTCTTTTCTTTCTTCCGTTTGTGCAGAATACCGTCTACCTGCTGAATCAGTCCGGGCGCTGCGTCAATAAGCCGTTCTACGGGCAATACGGAGTCTACCGAGATTAAACGAACCTTGCCGTTTTCAATGGCTAGAAATCCTACCGGTTTCACCGAAACCCCGGCGCCGCTACCGCCGCCAAAGGGAAAACAATCCGCATCGCCATTGCTGCCTGCGCCCTTTTCCTGTTTTTCACCATATTCTCCGCCCCCCGCCGCAAAACCGCAACTAATTTTAGACACAGGAATAATGGTCGTTTCCGGTGCAGCCTGGATTGGATTCCCTACCACCATATTGACCTGCAGCAAATCTTTGATGTTAGAAATAGCTGTTTGCATGAGCATTTCGATTTCTTTCTTTTGCCCCATTTTTTAGCCTCCTCTTCCTGATACACATCACCAGTTTGATTCCCTTACCTATAATCTGCCCCGAAGAAGTCTTTATCATACATTGCCACTGCCAATTTGTGTCAGCAGAAGAGAAACCAAACTGAAGAACAGGCTGCTTTTTCCATATCAGCCACTGCCGACTTGCACCGTAAAACCACCAAATAACGCCAGAAACTGCTCCATAAAAGATTCCTTTTCCTTCCGGGAAATCTGCGCTCATGTTTCCGGAAAGAATCCACTCCTCTATGGTTATATCTCGCACCGCAATAGAAACAACAGAAGCCCAATTTGCTTTTATCGTCTCAGCTATTTTTCTTTGCAACCTGCCTTTTGGTTTTCCTCCTTTATTGCCCTGTCCAGCCTTTGCCAAAAGGTCCGTAACCATATACTCTTTCCTGAAAATTTCCTTTTTCCAAATAAGAAATGCGACACGACCGCAAGGTCCACTTGCTCCATAAGATAGAGAAAGTCGTGTCCGAAGTGGCAGAAGAAGTACGCAACTCAAAAGCAATATGATACCCAAAATCCAAAGCATATGTTTCCCTGCCTTTCTTATCAATTTCAGTCTTGATTACCATTATTATCCACCGAAGAATCCTTCTTTATGCAAAGCAATAAAAAAAGAGAAATAAGCAAATGCTTATTTCTCCTGTCCAATGGTTGAAAGAGGAAAGGCGTCTTTGATTTTCAAAAAAAGATAAGCAGTGTTTTCCGTCCAATGTTCCGTATCTTTTAACCGCCAATTTTTATGATAACAATTAGGCGTATGAGCATTTACCAAGGGTTGCCCCGTGGGGTCGCAAGCTGCCACAATAGCATTATGCTGCCACAGCCCGTCGCCTTGCCAGTCATAACAAATCACATCTCCCGGCTCCAGCTGCCAACACTCCGATACCACCTGCGCCAGCTGTACGCCGCGGCGAGAACCAAAATACCAACGAAAGCTATGGGAAGACGCCCAAGAAAAACTGTAACGGTCTTGCTCCGTTCCTTCGCCTTGATACCACCAGCCCGCTTCCATATCAGCGGATAACTCCATAGGCATATGCCCTGCCCATAAACACTGAGACACAAAGTTGGTCCCGTCTACCGGAAAAGATAAAAAACCGGGGTTAAAATGATTCCACCATTTTTCCCCGTATTCCACTGCACTTCCTCTATCATATAAGATTGTCATATTGACCTCCCTGCACACCCAAGGCTTTGATGCCATTCCTTACCAATAGTATATGGCCAAGAAATAAATTTATGCAGGGAGCGTCGAAAAAGAAATATTAATGAAACAGCTGTAATATCCCAATATATGCGGCAGGTACCAAAAGAGCGGGAAGATAATTTACCGTCCGTATTTTCTTAATATTTAAAATACCCAATCCCGAGCAGAAAATAAGGATACCTCCGATGATAGACAGCTCCGTAAGTAATTGCCCCGTAACAAAATCAGCAATGAGATAGGCAAAACAATAGAAAAATCCTTGCCAGAAAAAAAGCGCTACGGCAGCAAAGGCAATGCCAAAACCGTAATTAGCAGCAAACACCATAGAAGTCACCAAGTCCAGCATAGCATTGGTATAGAGAAAGGTGTTGTCCCCTTGGAGCGCGCTTTGCATCGGTCCTAAAATAGACAACGTCCCCACACAAAAAAGAAGAATTGCTGTAGATAAGCCTTCCGATAAATTGCTATTGCCCACAGAGATTTTAGACAATCCTTTTTGAAATAAGCTGTCTAAATTGAGCATTTCCCCAATAAGTCCGCCAATGGCAAGACTGGCAATGAAAAGCACAGGAAAATCGCTTTTCGGCATATTGGTAAGAGCAGAATTCAGCCCCAGGGCAATGGCTGCAAGTCCCATGCCTTGTATCATCGTTTCTTTATATCGCTCAGATATGCCCTTTTTCAGCACACTGCCAATAAGACTGCCGCAAATAATGGTTG
>CATIYQ010000124.1 GCA_949739465.1 uncultured Peptococcaceae bacterium
CGGTAGCAAGCGTATTGGAGGATTGCGGTAAGGCTGGGGTAAAAGCTGCTGTAATCATCACCTCTGGCTTTGCGGAAGTGGGCAATAAAGAAGGGGAAGGGGAAATCATCGCTGTTGCAAAAAAATACGGTATTCGTTTTATCGGTCCCAATTGCGCCGGTATGGCAAATACAGACTTTAATCTTTATGCCACCCTGGAAGAAAAACCTTTGCCCGGCGGCATCTCCGTGCTGTCACAAAGCGGCGCGGTGGGCGGCGCTGTCATGGTGGCGTCTAAGGAGCGGGGCATTGGTATCAGCAAATTTTTAAGTTTTGGTAACGGTTCTGACCTGGAAGTGTTGGAACTGTTGGCGTATTTAAGAGATGACGCAGATACCAAAGCCATCGTTCTCTACATCGAAAATATCAAAGACGGCAGCGCCTTTATGGACGTATTAAAATCCACTACGGAGAGAAAGCCTGTTATCGTCATCAAATCCGGTCGTACTTCCAGCGGTCAGCGGGCGACTCTTTCTCATACGGGGTCTCTTTCCGGTTCGGACCGGGTATACAGCGCAGCGCTTGCCCAGTGCGGTGCGCTCCGCGTGCGGACCTTGGAGGACGCATATGACTTATGTCAGGGGTTTGCGGTGCTACCTAGACCCCAAGGCGATAAGGTGGTCATCGTGACTAATTCAGGGGGACCGGGCGTTATGGCAGCGGACCAAGCCGATGACGAGGGCTTGTCTATTCTGGAGTCCAGACCGGCATTAAAAGAAGAATTGGCGTCTTTCCTTTCTCCCTATGCCGGGAAGGGAAATCCCATTGACATTACGGTAGAAGGAACAGGGGAGCAATATGAACGGGCGTTAACTGTAGCGTTACGAGATTATGACTGCGCGCTGGCTTTTTATATCGGTACGCCCTATCTCAAAGCCATGCCTATTGCCGAAGGTATTGTGCAGGCGGCAAAGAAAACGGGCAAGCCTATTATTGCCAGTCTCATGGTAGGCTCTGATATGGCGGAAGCCCTCCGCTACCTGAAAGAGAACAACATTATGTATTTGCCGGACGGGGAACGCGCTATGAAGGTCTTTGCCAAAATGGTCCAATATGAAACCTATTTGGCAAATCAAAATAAGAGGGTAGCAGCTGTTGACGTAAAGTCAGATTTGCCCAAGCTCCTATTAGAGCCGGACGCTATGGCGCTCTTAAAAGAAAACGGTCTTCCTGTGCCTGCTTTCCGCTTTGTTACGGAGAAGGCGCAATTAGCGGCGGCGGCAGCAGAAGTAGGCTATCCTTTGGCGATGAAAGTGGTATCTCCTCAAATTATTCACAAGTCCGACGTGAAAGGCGTATACTTGAATTTGCAGAACGAAGCGGCGGTAAAGGTTGCTTTTGATACCATGGCGGCAACCTTTGCCGAGAAGGATTTTCGCGGGGTGACGCTCTATCCTATGGTGAAACCGGGCAAAGAAATCATGGTGGGCTTTCACCGTGACCCTCAGTTTGGACCGGTGGTATTGGCAGGATTGGGCGGCATCTATACGGAGATTTTGAAGGACGTTGCGCTTGCTGTTGCGCCCGTCTCTCAGGCGAAAGCTTTATCTATGCTGAAAACCTTAAAATGCTATCCGCTCCTTACCGGTGTACGGGGAGAAGCGAGCGTGGATTTGCAATCTTTGGCGCGGCTCATTGCTGACTTTTCCCAATTACCTTTCGCTTATCCCGATTTGCAGGAGGCGGATTTGAATCCTGTCTTTGCTGATGAAACCGGCGTGACCATCGTAGACGCGCGTTTGATTAGAAAGTAGATAAAGAGGAGTATGACTATGACTGTAAAACCAAGAGAAGAACTGGCGAATTTACCTGATTATCAAGAAGGCAAACCTTTTGAATTGGCTTGTGCTGAAAAGGGTATCCTCTCTGTAACCCGACTATGCTTTAATGAAAATCCTATGGGGATGTCGCCTCTTGCCATGCAAGCTATTGTGGATATGGCAGGGAAGGCTGACAGATACCCCGATACGTTCATCTATGAATTAAGAGAAAAGATTGCTGCTAAAGAACGAGCCAGGGGGGTATCTGCTGTGACTCGTGAAAATGTCTTTGTCAGCAATGGTTCTGATGAAATGATTAACCTACTGGGGAAAACCTTTTTGTCGACCGGCGATGAAGCTATTATTGCCGACCCAACCTTTCCCCAGTTTGAAACGACCATTGTCTCCATGGGGGCGAAGGCGGTAAAAGTGCCGGTGGACGGAGCGTTTCAGCATGATTTAGCAGCGATGTTAGGAGCGGTTACGGAGAAAACCAAAATGATATTTCTCTGTAATCCTAACAATCCTACCGGGACTTATTTAAAGAAACAGGCGATTGCGGATTTTCTCGCTCAAGTGCCGAAACATATCTTGGTAGTCATGGACGTGGCATATTGTGAATATGCCCAAGGGGAAGCAGGTTACGACCAGGGAGACGACTATGTGCTTAAACAAAAAAATCTCATTGTCTTGCGAACATTCTCGAAAGTATATTCTTTAGCCGGTCTTCGTATCGGCTATGCGATTGCGCCGATGGAAATCCTCGGGCAAATGCAGAAAGTGCGAGAACCTTTTAACGTCAATATTATTGCCCAGGCGGCAGCGGCGGCAGCCCTTGACGACGTGAGTCACGTGGCGAAAACGCTAGCCAATAACCAGCAGGGGAAAGCCTATTTGCATGAGGCTTTTCGTGAAATGGGACTTGATTTTGTTCCTACAGCGGCAAACTTTATTCTGGTAAAAATCGGCGCGCCTTCTAAAGAAGCGGAAAAAGCGCTGCTGGATTTAGGCGTTGCAGTAAAAGCTGGGGCTCCTTATGGACTGGAAGGCTATTTGCGCGTAACCATTGGTAAACCGTCAGACAATGAAAGATTTATTGCCGCTTTGAAACAAGTGTTAGCGAAATAAAGAAAGCATTGTTTTATGGAACAGCAAAAAAACTTTTCTTTCACACAAAAAGTCGTTTTTCTTTTAGCGACCATATTAGGTTTTCTCCAGTTATGGTGGGTGATGGTTCATCCTCTAACCAGCTATTTGCAGCAGGGAATTCACCTATCCTTTATGTTAGCCATTATCTTTCTCACTAAACCGGCAATGAAAAAAAACAGCCACGCAGCGCATTTTTGGGAACAGGCGCTCAGCGTGGTTTTGGCGTGTTTTGCCCTTGGCGTTGGCGTTTATCAATGCTGTTTTTGGCAGGATATATTATTGCGTTCCGACGCCCCATTATTTTTTGATGTGTTTTGGGGTACGGTTTTATTGCTCCTGATTATGGAGGGCATTCGTCGTTCCGCCGGGAATATTATGTGCGGTATTTCCGGATTTTTCTTTCTTTATGCTTTTCTCAATGTCAATGCTGATTTTGGTTTCCAGGATTTTTGGGGTGCGTTAAGTCATATTATCTCTGTGGAGTTTATGTCCGAAAACGGTATTTATAACATGCCGCTGCAAACCATGAGCAGCTATATTATTGTCTTTGTCATCTTTAGTACGGTTCTCGGTCATTTAGGCGCCAATCATCTTTTTAACGAGATGGCGCATTGTCTGGTAGGACATAAGCGGGGCGGCGCGGGAAAGGTGGCGGTGGTTGCCAGCAGCATTATGGGAACGACCAGCGGCAGTCCTATTGCTAATCTGTTTACCACCGGCGTTTATACTATTCCCATGATGCGCGCCCAGGGGTATCCTTCTCGTTTTGCTGGCGCTATTGAGTGCGCTTCGTCTATCGGCGGGCAGCTGATGCCGCCTGTTATGGGCGCGGTCGCCTTTATGATTGCGGACAGTGCGGGGATTCCTTATCAGCAGGTGCTGTTGGCAGCGTTATTGCCTGCCCTGCTTTATTATGGTTCGTTGTTTTTTACCATTGATTTGGAGACGCAAAAAATGGGATTGGAAACCATGGCGCGGCAAAGTCCCAAGACGTTATTGCCCCTCTTGAAAAAAGACGGTGTGCTGCTCCTGCCCCTGCTTCTGTTGATTCTGCTTTTGGCTTATTATGCTGCGCCTCATATAGCGGGAGGAATTAGCATTTTGTTCCTTTGGGTGGTTGGCGTTTTTCGTCAGCCCAGGGGGCTTTCTTGGGGACGAAAGATCCATAATTTTTCTTTGAAATTTATTTATGCTATGGACAAAGGCATTATTGATATTTGCGGTTTGGCTTCTCTTGCGGCAGGTTCCGGCATGGTTATCGGTTTTATGGAGCTTTCCGGTCTAGGTGTTTCTCTGAGCGAATTTCTGGTTTCTTTTGCCAACGGCTCATTGTTTTTGACGTTGCTCTTGTGGGGCTTTTTAGCGTTGGCGTTAGGCGGACCGATGCCCACCTTAAGCGCTTATCTTTTGGTATCGACGCTGGCAACACCGATTTTTGCACAGTTCGGTATTGCGCCGGTAGCGACGCATTTATTTGTCTTGTATTTTACCATGGTCGGTCCTGTCATTCCACCGGTATCGATTCTTGCTTGCTGCGGCGCAAGCATTGCGGGCGGACCGCCCATTCAGGTCAGTTTAACTACGCTGAAAATCGCCTTTGCCGCATTTATCATTCCCTTTGTTTTTATTTACCGTCCCGAGTTGATGCTAGTAGGGGACTGGTGGCGTATTATTTTGGTATTCTTTAGTGTTTTGGTAGGCGTATTTTTATTTGCTACAATGGTGGAGGGATATCATGGCAGGAGACTTTCTGCGCTGCGGCGGCTTTTGCGGGGTGGGGCTGCTCTTTGCTGTTTTTATCCTGATTGGCGGATGAATGTATTGGGTTGTCTTTGGGCGTGTTATTTGTGCTATGCCAATGGTCATAGTTCTTCTTTAACATCCCTTGGGGAAGAATCTTGAAAAAATGCGCTGAAAAGACGCTTCTCTGAAATAGGAATAACAATCGGTCCTCTTCTTGCATATAATGCAGCAAAATCATCTGGTAGGAAGAGGGGGATGTAGACATTGGCTATTAAGATTGCAATCGACCCGGGACATGCGCCGGGAAATGTCAATGCCGGACCCAACGGTTATTATGAATATGCGGGAATGTGGAAACTATCTAATTATTTGAAAGATTATTTGGAGCAGCAGGGCTTTGCCGTCCTTTTGACTCGGACGGAGCAGGAAGACCCGACGCTGACGGAGCGCGCTATGCGGGCGGCGGATTGGGGCGCGGATATGCTCATCAGTCAGCATAGTAACTCTGCAAACGGACAGGTGCGAGGGGTAGAGGTGTATTATTCTATGACGCAACCCGGAGACGAGCCTTTTGCGGCGGGGCTGGCTGCTGCCCAGGCAAAGCTGATGAATACGATAGACCGTGGGGCAAAAGTGCGGGAAAGCACCACTGACCCAGGATTGGATTATTATACAATCATGGTGGTTGCCCAGCAAAACGGTGTGCCTCATGTGTTTCTTATCGAAAACGGCTTCCATGATAATGTGGAAGACGAGGCGTTTTTGCTTGATGATAATAAACTACGGTCAATTGCAAAGCTCCAGGCGCAGCATATTGCCAAGTATTACGGTGTGCCTTGGATTGAGTAGGCGGCGGAAATATAGCGTGTCACACATAGAAGAAACTAATTTTTCGAGCAGACAGAGGAGTGGTTGCCTTTGTCTGCTTTTTCTTAGACGATATCTTATAATATAAGAAGAAATAGACCTCTGAATGTTTAAAATCCCAGCTTAATATGTATGAATGTGTTTTTGTTGGAATGTTTCTTGGAAAAATCCTGGTGAATTTATAAAGTTTAGAACTAAAGTTTTTGTTTTGTATTTTGGATACATGATAAATTATGATTGCTTTTGATTTGAGTCTCTAATATAATATAGGCAACCAGAGTATACCCTGATAGATTTCTGGTGGGGAATTTTGAGAGAAGGAGATTGTTATGAATAAGATTAGTTTTACCGACACAACATTACGTGATGGTCCACAGAGCTTATGGGCAACTAGAATGCGTATCGAAGATATGTTGCCAATCATTGAAAAAATTGACAATGCCGGTTATGCTTCCGTAGAAGTATGGGGCGGCGCAACATTTGATGTTTGTATGCGTTATTTAGGCGAAGACCCATGGGAACGCTTGAGAACATTCAAAAAATGTTTCAAAAAGACTCCTTTGCAAATGTTATTGCGGGGACAAACATTAGTTGGTTATCAACAATCACCCGATGATGTTGTTGAGGCTTTCGTAACAAGAGCCATTGAAAACGGAATCGATATTATGAGAATTTTCGATGCCTTGAACAGCATCGACAACATGCGGGTAGCTATTCGCGCTGCTAAAAAAGCAGGCGGTAAAGTACAAGGTTCTGTTGTATACACATTGAGCCCTGTACACACCATGGAACACTACTTAAAAACTGCACAAGATTTAATCGACGAAGGTGTTGACTCCTTGTGCTTAAAAGATATGGGTGGTATCTTAACACCACAACCTACCTATGACATCATCAAAATGTGGAAAGAACATTTCCCTGATGTACCAGTTCAATTACACACCCACTTCACTTGTGCTATGGCTCCTGCTTGTGCACTGGAAGCTGCTCGTGCCGGTGCAGAAATCATTGATACCTGCTCTGCACCTCTTGCATTTGGTTCTTCTCAACCTCCTATCGAACCATTGGTTCGTTCTTTCGAAGAATGCGGCTTTACCACTGATATGGATATGGATTTATTGTGGGATATTGCTGACTACTTTGAAGACTTGCGTGCAAAATACGGTTATGAACGCGGTGTGAACAAATTAAGCGACATGAAAGTATTTGACCACCAAGTACCTGGCGGTATGATTTCTAACTTGGTAAGCCAATTGCGTCAACAAAAAGCAGAACATCGCTTAGATGAAGTATTGGC
>CATIYQ010000125.1 GCA_949739465.1 uncultured Peptococcaceae bacterium
ACACGAAAAATATCCCCCTGACCCTTGGTGGGGAAGTCTTTGGCACGGCAGTGCTGGGCGGCTTATGCGCTTATCCTATGGCAGTGCTGTTCATGGGCAAAAACGTCGGGGAGATTGCTTTTTATGCTTATATGTTTCCCTTCCTGGTGTCTACAACGGGAGGGGCTATTCTTTCTACTGTATTTATTGGCGCTCTAGAGAAGACGGGCTTGCTGGACAAGGCTACGGGAAATCCCTCTGCACCTGAGGTTCGCTCTTGACAATGTTCTGTTTTCTGTGCTACCATAAAGCCAAATTTAAGATTTTCATAAAAGAAAACACAATGACAGGAAATGGAGATAGCTGTTTCTTTCCAGAGAGAAATCGGTAGGTGCGAGATTTTAGGATAGGCTGTTTCTTCTCCTCCTTGAGTGGCGGCAGGGAAAGAGCGTATGCGCTTTGGTAGTTGCCGACGGCAGTCCCCGTAATCAGACTTGATGAAGACGCGTTTTTTCTGCTGATGGGGGAGTCTGGGCAGAAAAGGCGAATATAGGTGGTACCGCGGAAATGATTTCGTCCTATGCTAAAAGTAAGCATAGGACGTTTTTTTATTACCTAATAAAGAAAACGAGGTGTAAGCGTATGGAACAAGTAAAGATTTTTGATACTACATTGCGGGACGGTGAACAAACTCCCGGTATCAACTTAAATATAGCGGAAAAACTGGCTCTTGGTCGTCAGTTGGAGCGGCTGGGCGTCGATGTAATAGAAGCGGGATTTCCCGCCGCCTCTAAGGGAGATAGGGAGGCTGTGACAAAAATTGCTCGGGAATTAAAGGATACTTCTGTTTGCGGTCTTTGTCGGGCGTTGCCCGGCGATATTGACGCTTGCTGGCAAGCGGTGCAACAGGGCGTTTCCCCCAGAATCCATATTTTTCTGGCAACTTCCCCTGTTCATATGGAATATAAATTAAAGAAAACGCCCCAACAGGTATTGGAAGCAGCTGTGGCGGCAGTGGCATACGGTAAGAAGTTTTGCTCCGATATTGAGTTCTCGGCGGAAGACGCCTTCCGTAGCGATAGGACATTTCTGTATCAGGTATTGGAGCAGGTTATTGCTGCCGGTGCTACCACCGTCAATGTGCCCGATACGGTAGGATATGCTACGCCTGAAGAATACGGTGCTTTTATCAAAGATATCTGTAACCATGTGCCCAATATTGATAAAGCCGTAATTTCTGTCCATTGTCATAATGACTTGGGACTGGCTGTGGCAAACTCCCTAGCGGGGGTTGTTGCTGGAGCGCGGCAAGTTGAATGTACCATGAACGGCATTGGGGAGCGGGCAGGCAACGCCAGCTTGGAGGAAATCGTTATGGGCTTAGAGGTGCGCAAAGACCACTATGGCTTTGTCCACCGCATTGATACCAAACAAATCTACCGTACCAGCAAACTGACGGAAAGTCTTACCGCCGTGGATATTGCTACCAATAAACCTATTGTGGGTTCTAATGCCTTCCGCCATGAATCAGGCATTCACCAGCACGGCGTGCTCTCTAACCCCCAAACTTATGAGATTATGACATCGGAATCCATTGGCAAAGTCCAATCTGATTTTGTCTTGGGGAAACTCAGCGGTAGACACGCTTTTGCCCTCCGCCTAGAGGAGCTAGGCTTTCGGGTAGACAATGAAACGGTAGACGCCGCTTTTGAGAAATTTAAGGAGTTGGCAGACCGCAAAAAAGAAGTGACGGACCGAGACATCAGCGCTCTCATCGAGAAGAAGTCTCTCCAAGTCCAGGAACACTACAAATTACAATCTTTCCAAATCCAGACAGGCAACAATATTACCTCCATTGCCGGGGTGGATTTAATCTGCGAGGGAGAAGTTCGCTCTGAGGCGGCAGTGGGAAACGGTCCAATCGACGCTATTTTCCGTGCTGTAGATAAAATCGTCGGTGTTAGCTGTACCCTAGAAAATTATAGCATTCGCGCTGTTACCGACGGCAAAGACGCGCTGGGGGAAGTCACGGTGAAGGTTCGCTTTGCCGAGAAAATATACAGCGGCAAGGGTCTTTCTACCGATATTTTGGAATCCAGTATTCTTGCCTATATTAACACCATCAACCGTGTCATCAGCGACAGAGAAAGTTGGGGAGAGGAATAGTCGCTCGGGATTACGGTACGACGGGCGCTTCGGGTGGCACCACCACATCGCCTGTTTCGGGGTTTTCCGGTGTTGCCATAGGATTGACAATCAATACTGGATAGGTGGGACCTTCCATGCCGAACGCCACCGGAATAGACAGCCCCGACATATAGTTAATAGGCAGCCCGAAGATGAGGGTGACGGTAGGATTGGTGAAATGGGTATAGGTGTCGTTGGGGAACGCCATCGCGATAATCAGATTGGCATTGATGGTGTAAGCTACGGCAAAAATAGCAGAAATATCAGCGTCCTCCTCATAGTAATTTAAGGGTAATGTGATAGAGGCGCTGATTTCCGCATTAAGAGGCATGGTGAGCGAGAGAAGCGGTATGGGAGGGCTGGAAAGCAAGAGGGAAACAGAGAGGATAATATCAGGAGAATCATCTGCTCCGGTAATGGGTGGCGCTACGATAATGGTATTGGCGTTTGGCTCTTGAATACGGGAGTCGAAACGCTGCCCTCGGGGCAGAGCAGTGAAGGGTGGCGTTTCGGTAATGACCGGTAAGGCTTTGGGCGCTATTTCTTCATCTGTAAGCAGGCTGCTGCCAAAGAATCCCTTTGCCGCTTGTTGATATTTGCGTCGTATCTGCTGCTTTTCTTTGTTTTTTTTGGTTTTTGCTAGACGTTTTTGTTCTAAGGTGTGATAGATATGATGGGTTTGTCTGTTGGCGGCAAAAACAGGATAGGAGAACATTCCCGGTTTATTTTTATCCTGCGCCATAGCTTGCCCCTTTCTCCATCCGAATGTATCTTGCTGTATCTTATGCCTTGGGACGGGGAAAAGAGGCTTGTTTTGTTGACAAACAACCATAAATCCGTCATACTAATGGTTATGAAGCGTATTGCTTCTCATATGGAGTGGTATCGAAGTGGTCATAACGGGGCGCACTCGAAATGCGTTAGCCTTCACGGGCACGTGGGTTCGAATCCCACCCACTCCGCCAAAAAGAAAACAAGGCAAACCTTACCGGTTTGTCTTGTTTTCTTTTTCATCTTTGGGTGTGAATATTTCTTTTAGCCGTTTTAAGAACAATTCTGCCGCTTTGGAAAAGACCTGATATTTTTTCCAGACGACGACCAGCTCTGCCTTGTCCGCGCCTTTTAGGGGTCGGAAGCAGAGTGAGCCGTTTTCCTGCGTTTTGATGAGCTTATCCAGGGTCACGGCATAGCCGAAGCCCTCCTCCACCATGACGGAGGCGTTATAGATTAAATTGTGTGTGGAGATAATATGGAGCTTGTCCATATCTTGTCTGATCCAAGAGCTGAGTCCCTTTTTTTCGGTAAATAGTTGTCGGGAAATGAGTAGGGGCTTGTCCCACAAATCTTGCGGCTCAATCTCTTTTTTAGCGGCTAAGGGGCTATCTCTCCGCATAAGAACGCCCCAGGTATCGGTAACGGACAGAGGTAAGCTTTCATATTTTTCAATGCCTGTGGGGGCAATAAGAAGACCAAAATCCAATAAACCCTTTTCCAGCTTTTCCAGGACGTCTTCCGCATTGCCACTGGTGATATGGTAACGAATAGCGGGATAGTCTGCCTGAAGGCTCTTTGCTGCCGACATCAGAACGCGAAAACCGTCTGTTTCTCCCGCGCCGATATAGACATAACCGCTGATGATGTCGTCGGAGTCAGCGATTTCTGTCTCTGTTCGGTCCACCAGGTCAATGATTTCTTCAGCCCTCTTACGGAGAAACATGCCTTCCTCTGTAAGGGTAATGCGGCGGTTACCCCGAATGAAGAGTTTTTTCCCCAGGGCTTCCTCCATATCCATGAGCTGGCGGGAAAGGGTGGGCTGGGACAAATGTAATAACTCTGCCGCCCCGGAAATAGACTGTTCTCTGGCAACGGCAAGAAAATATCTCAATACGCGGATTTCCATGGTAACCCCCTGTTTCAGATTGCTTTTGTTTAGCCTAACATGGTTTTTTCATAGCTGTCAAGCATGGAGCTATGTGTTGTATAAGCATGAGGCGGGGGAACAGATTCCTTATTGATTTCTAATAGCAATGTGATAGAATATTTCTAGACAAATTCCGCATTAAAACGGCGGGAAATTTAGTAACATCGAAGGAGTGTATGAAACAATGGATAAAAAAGTAGCAGCTTTAATCAACGACCAAATCAACAAAGAATTGTATTCCGCTTATCTCTATTTGGATTTTGCTAATTATTACGGTGAAGTAGGCTTAAACGGCTTTGAAAACTGGTATATGATTCAAGCCCAGGAAGAACAAGCCCATGCTATGCTCTTCTATCAATATCTGCAAAACAACGGTGAAAAAATCACCTTGGAAGCCATTGCAAAGCCTGACAAGAAGTTCAAAAACAACATGGACCCTTTAAAAGCAGGCTTGGAACATGAACAATATGTAACCTCTCTTATTCACGACATCTATGCGGCAGCTTTTAAGGTAAAAGACTTCCGTGCCATGCAGATGTTAGACTGGTTCGTCAAAGAACAAGGGGAAGAAGAAAAGAATGCTTCCGACTTAATCACCAAAATGGAATTATTCGGCAGCGACGCCAAAGGTCTCTATATGCTTAACAGCGAATTGGCTGAGCGCACCTATAATCCGCCTTCTTTGACGTTCTAATCTGTCAGGATAAAATCCAAAAATAAAACGGACTGTTGCTGCAGTCCGTTTTTCTTTGCCGGGAAATATTCCCGGCTTTTGTTTTTAGGATAGGTATGGTAAGATGAAACCAGAAAAGGATAATGAGGGATTCTTTATGGATATACAGGATTTTCAAAAGCAAATCATGGCATTTTCTCCTGCTTCTCCTGCCCAAGAGAAGGCAAAAAAGCAATTGCTGGCGGCGTTAGGGAAACACGGCGCGACTCTTCTCTCGCGTGAAAAAGAAGATATCCACCTGACGGTGGGCGCGTTGGTCCTCTCTCCCGACCTCAAAAAAACCTTAATGGTTCATCATTTGATATATGATTCTTTCTCGTGGACGGGTGGACACGCCGACGGAGAAATAGACTTGTTGACGAAAGCCCTGGAAGAGACAAAAGAAGAAACCGGTATTCACACGCTATGGTGTTATACTCCAAATATTCTGGGGATTTATGTGTTGCCTGTGCCTGCCCATAAGAAGCGAGGAAAGGCAGTTCCTGCTCACGACCATTTCGTGGTTGCCTATGGACTCATCGCCCTGGAGAAGCAGAAACTTACGGTGAAGGCTGATGAAAACAAAGCGGTGGCTTGGCTGTCTGTGGACGAGCTGGCGAAACATTGCAGGGAAGCTCATATGCTGCCTATTTATCAGGAACTGTATGATAAAATCTTGACCATAGAGCAGGAGCGGCAAGTCCTCTATGGACGGCTGTCTGAAGCGCTCCTCTCTTGGTATGAACAAAATAAGCGAGATTTACCATGGCGGGAAGACCGCGACCCTTATCATGTGTGGGTGTCGGAAATCATGCTCCAGCAGACTCGCGTGGAGGCGGTGAAAGGTTATTACATCCGTTTCATGGCGGCGTTGCCTACCATAGAAGCCTTGGCGAATGTCCCCGAGCAGCAGTTGTTAAAGCTTTGGGAGGGGTTAGGCTATTACAGCAGGGCGCGCAACCTGCAAAAAGCCGCTCAAGTGATTATGAAAGAATATGGCGGTGTGTTTCCTAGTGATTATGAGACCATTCGGGCGTTGCCGGGCATTGGCGACTATACGGCGGGCGCTATCGCGTCGATTGCTTTCGGCGCGCCAAAAGCGGCAGTAGACGGCAATGTGCTGCGGGTAACGGCAAGATTAACGAAGGACTTTGCGCCGATTCACCTGCCGGTGGTGAAGATGAAACGCAAAGCTGATTTAGAAGCAGTTTATCCCGAAGGGCGTTGCGGCGACTTTACCCAAAGCCTCATGGAGCTGGGCGCTACCGTCTGTTTGCCCAATGGCGCGCCTAAATGTGATGGTTGTCCTCTGGTTGGTTTTTGTTTGTCGGCAGGACAGGAGGCGTCACTTTTGCTGCCTGTTCGGGCAGAGAAAAAACCTCGGCGGGTAGAGCGGCTCACCGTCTGGATGCTCCGCTGTAAGGATAAAATTGCCCTTTGTCGGCGGCAGGAAGAGGGGCTTTTGGCGGGCTATTGGCAGTTTCCTAATGAGACTGGTAACTTCAGCGAG
>CATIYQ010000126.1 GCA_949739465.1 uncultured Peptococcaceae bacterium
AAAACGGAAAGGAGACGAAAGATTATGGAAGAAGCGCGCAGAGTCGTCGTGATGCGTCCGGGCTATACCTATGTCCCACCGCAAAAATTCGACGGCACCTATAAGCCGGAGGAAGCCCTGGAAAAAGGAACATTGTTTCCCATCTTATACCTGCCTATGTCCGTCTATAACGACCCCATGGGCACGATGAAGGAGGATGGTCGCCGTGGCTAATACACCGGATAGAAAGAAGCTGTTAAAGGAAGTCATGGAATACGACTTCACCTTACAGGAACTGATTTTGTTTTTAGATACCCACCCCAACGATTGCGCCGCTTTGGATATGTATCATGATATCCAAACCAAAAGCGAACAAGCAAAAGCCCGCTATGAACAATACTTCGGACCTTTGTGTTCCGCAAAAGTGCAAGATAAAGACCGCTGGACCTGGATTTCCGGTCCTTGGCCTTGGGAAAATTAAAGGAGGTATCTGTTTATGTGGCAATATGAAAAGAAGTTACAATTCCCCATTAACATCAAAAATCCCAATCCTGCCTTAGCCAGCTATATCATTAGCCAATACGGCGGACCGGACGGAGAATTAGCAGCGTCTTTAAGATATTTATCGCAACGGTATTCCATGACCGACGACGTTTGCAAGGGGTTACTGACCGATATCGGTACAGAAGGAGCAAAATGCAGAAACAGAGACAAAAAAAATTATGGCGTATAGCGAATTTCATGAGGAAACCCAACCAAATACAGAGACAGCTCTTTGTTCTCCTGCACCACCGCTTTTTCCAGGATTCCCCCATAGAAGTCCGCCGCAAAAAGCTTTCCTGTCAGAATCTGCTCACAATAGACCGTTATCTTTTCCATTCTGTCTGCCGGCGATAACGCATCAAAGGACAAGCAATGGGCAAGGGTTTCTTGGACGCGAGCGATTTCTTTTTGATAACCGGCATTTTCACGGCAAAAAAGCTCTTCAGAAATCTGTCCTCGTAAATGTAAATGAAGTAATTGCGCCTGCTCCCGCTCTAGTTGACAGAGGGCGTTTTGCCATAGACCTTGAGATTGATTTTCCTGTTCACCCCGCTGCAATATTTGCCCCAGCCACCGATAAAAGTCAGCGAAGCAAGAGGTAAAAGCATCACCCATCTCTTGACTCCCCATTGCCGTCATCATCTCTAATAACACACTTTCCAGGTAAGACTCGGCTAAAGTAGGACAAGAACAAGGGTTTCCACTTCTCTTGATTTTTCCGTAGCACTGCCAATAGAGATAGGTTTTATCACCCTTCTTTTTTGGGCGCGCCACCAAACGACTGCCGCAGCAAGCGCAATGGAGCTTTCCGGAGAAACAATATTCATGAGAATAACGACTGCCTTCTCGTTGCCGCCGCCCCCGCTCTTTCAACATTTCTTCAGCCGCAGCAAAAAGTTGTGGAGGAATAATAGCCTTATGATGCTGTTCTAAAATAACCATAGGCTCTTCGCCCCGATTTATTTTCTTTTTATGTGTGAGATAACTGGGCGTATAGGTTTTCTTCTGCACTAAGTCTCCCATGTATTTTCGATTTCTCAGGATTTTCAGCACCACATTGTGAGACCATATCTCCCCGCCGCCAGGGGTCGGGACTCCCGCCGCCGTTAATTCTTGGGCGATGACAGAAGAGCCTTTTTCTTCTATGACAAATTTTTCGAATATCTGTCGTACCACTGCCGCTCCCGCCGCTTCCACCTCCAACTTCCCCTGTTGTAGCGTATAACCCAGCAAACTGTGGCCAAAGACGACCCCCTTTTCCATTTGTCTCCGTTGTCCCCATTTTACCCGCTCAGAAGTTTTGCGGCTTTCCTCCTGGGCAATGGAGGACATAATCGTTAAGCGTAATTCCGCGTCAGGGTCCAAGGTGTTAATATTATCGTTGAGAAAAATAACGCCAATTCCCCAATCTTTCAGCTTACGGGTATAATAAATGCTGTCTAAGGTATTACGGGCAAAACGGCTGATTTCTTTGGTCAGGAGAATTTGAAACCGTCCCTTTTCGCCATCTGCCAACATTTTTAGGAATCCTTGACGACGGCTTACCGCCGTACCGGAAACGCCCTCGTCCACATAAATCTCCGTTAGCTGCCAATCTGGTCTTGCCTCAATATAACTACAAAAAAATTTCTGCTGATTGTCTAAAGAATTTAACTGTTCCTCTTTTTCCGTAGATACCCGACAATAAGCCGCCGCTTTAATCATGGCAGCATTCCCTCCCTTCCAGGTACTGTAAGCACTGCTCATACTCTCCACCGGAAATCAGTTTTTTTTCATAAAGAGAGACCAACAAGGCCTTTTGTATTTGACAAAAGAATCTCTCATTGTCCTTGGTAAAAAGTTGTTTCGCCCAATCCCCTGTTTGCGCTTCTATAAATGTGAACATAAAAAACCGCCTCGAACTATTTGATTCTGATTTTATTTTATGAGACAAAGTATTTTCTATGACCATAACAAAAAAGGGACGGTACATGATACCGTCCCTTTTTATATCATTGCTGATTAGTCAAGTTTTTTTACAGTAAGGGTTGCATTTACCCCTGTACCTAAGGTTACCCCAACAGCAACTAAAGCAGAGATTGCCATATCTATCACATCACCAGCAGTAAGCGTCAAGATAATGCTACCGCTGATTAAAGACCCTACCCCTACAGAAAGTACACGGGAAATACTAGCGTCAGGAATGGCAGTACCATTTTCTCTTACAGCAAGAGTTACTGTTGTTCCAATTGCTACAGATAACGTGGTGGAATAGTTAATTTCATAAGTACCGGCTTCCGTTATGGTAATGCTGTTTGCCGGCGTGTAGGTAACCGCATCTGCCGGCATCGTAGACGCCATGGGGATTTGCGTCGTACCACCAATTGTCAGGTTCAGCGTCTGGGGCGTCGTACTGTATACACCGCCATAAGCCGCTAAACCATTAGCAGGTCCAGTTGCACCGGTCGGTCCTGTTGGTCCGGTTGGTCCAGTAGGACCTGTGGGTCCGGTAGCACCATCAGCACCATCCGCACCGGTAGGACCTGTGGGACCAATCAACCCTACAGCCCCTGCAGCCCCAGTTGCACCGGTGGGTCCAGTTGCCCCTGTTGCACCGGTGGGTCCAGTTACACCGTCTGCTCCAGTTGCACCAGTTGCGCCGGTAGGTCCTGTTACACCATCAGCGCCAGTCGCACCAGTCGGTCCGATTAACCCTGCAGCACCGGTAGGACCTGTGGGTCCAGTCGCACCCGTATTCCCGGCAATACCGGTAGCACCAGTTCCCGCCGGTCCAGTTGCCCCTGTCGCACCAGTTGCCCCTGTCGCACCAGTTACGCCAGTCGGTCCCGTCGCCCCAGTTGGTCCAGTTGCGCCGGTAGGTCCTGTTGGTCCGGTTGGTCCAGTTGCGCCGTCTGCACCGGTAGCACCAGTTACACCAGCAAGACCGGTTGCCCCAGTTACACCTCTTGCACCTGTTGCACCGGCAACCCCCGGAATACCTTGAGGACCTTGAGCGCCAACAGGTCCTTGGGGTCCCATAGGACCTACGTCACCCTGGTCACCTTTGGGACCAGGACATCCCATTTCCCCCCGGCAACCACGAGGTCCCATAGGACCAGTAGGTCCGGCAGGTCCGGTTGGTCCTCTGTCTCCACCACAACTGTTGCAGCCGCAACCACAATATCGATTATTCATTTTCTGCATCACCTTTCTTTCCTGTTCTTCCCCTAAACTTACGCATTATTAGGACCGATTTGGAAAATAGTTAAGGTTACATTAGCCCCACCATTTCCATTATCTTCCAGTCCGACTGTATAAGGGGACTTCACACCGAGATAGATTTGTTCTCCTGCCTGGAAAGGCGCTACAAAGCTGCCGCTGATTGGAGCTTCATCGCGCAAGAAAGGCATTCTGCCGCCGGATAAGGCAGTTTTCATCCCGCCTGCTACAGAAATGATACCTACAGTAGCTTCGGCACTGGCGCCACTGCTAGGGATAACCGTATAAAGCACTACATATAATCCATCCTGCTGAAACGTAATCGTAGTGTTATCATTTTCCAGGGTAATCCCATTCACCGTATTGGCAGTCAAAGAAACAGGAACATACCCACCATTGGAATCAATGTTTTGCGCCATAAAAGAAGTAAAGTTTGCCGTGGACGGCGTCGGCACCGTGCCTGTTGCACCTGTAGCACCGGTTGCGCCGGTTGCGCCGGTTGCCCCCGTAGCACCTGTTGCACCTGTTGGTCCAATAGGACCTGTTGCTCCCGGCAAGCCCTGAGCGCCTTGGGGTCCTTGAGGACCAATGGGACCGGTTGCACCTTGCAGTCCTGTTGCCCCTGTTGCACCCGTAGCACCGGGCGCACCTTGAGGTCCCTGAGGACCAATGGGACCAACCGGACCGGCAGGACCTGCCACACCTTGCGGTCCCGTATTCCCTCTTAATCCCTGAATACCGGGACACCCCATATCCCCTTTAGGACCCGGATCACCTTGAGGTCCTTGAGGACCAGTAGGACCGGCAGGTCCTTCTGCACCAGGACATCCTCTGGGACCAATGGGACCTTGATTCCCCTGAGGTCCTTGAGGACCCATGGGACCTTGGGGCCCCATGGGTCCGGTTGCTCCTGCCAAATTACCGCCACAGGAATTACAACCGCAATTACAGTTGCAGTCATAATCGCAGTCCGCATCCATATTGCACCATTGGCAATCATTACTGCGATAAGCGGTATTGCTTACACGATAAGGCATAGCAGCTGCCGACGCAGTTTCATTGGGATAGATTTTCCGCGCGCTGTTGGCATAAAAATCAGCTCGCGGATCACCGGAATAATAGCTCATCCGACCTTGTTGACTTAGGTTTTCTTTCAATCTTTTCCCTCCTATCAAATTATTATCCGGAACGGGAAGATAAATAGAGATGAAAGAGAAGTAGCGCTAGTTTTCTTCATCAATTTATTATATGAAAGGTTTGTCCCCAAGGTGCGAAAGGTTGCCCCTAAAAATAAGACAAATTCCCAGCATAACAGAATCGGAAAAAGTTGCCCATTTCGCCATTTCCATAGGTACAGAAGAACTGGCCCACTTAGAAATGGTCGGCACCATCGTTCATCAATTAACCAAAAACCTGAAGGATTCCGATATTGAAGGCACACCTCTCGCCCCCTATTATATCGACCACGGCAAGGGCGTTTATCCTGCCGCTGCCGCAGGTCAGGCATTTGACGCTATGGCCATTGCCGTAAAAGGCGACCCCATTGCCGATTTAGTAGAAGATTTGGCTGCAGAACAAAAGGCCCGCGTTACCTATGAAAATATTTTGCGGGTTTCCGACGACCCAGATGTGAATAAAGTCATTCGTTACTTACGGGAGCGTGAAGTAGTCCACTTCCAACGGTTTGGCGAAGCGCTAGACCGCTTGCAGAGCAAAGCAGCAACCAAACCAAAACGGTTCTAACAAGACGCAAAACGGCAAATAACAAAAAAACTCTTACCTTTTCGGTAAGAGTTTTTTTTATTTTATAAAGCAGTTCCTTTCTTAGGAACGAAGAAAGATTGCATATCGGTTTTTTCTAAAGTCAACAGTTTTATTTTTTTATCGATACCGCCAGCATATCCCGTCAGACTGCCGTTTGTTCCCACCACACGGTGGCAAGGTATGATAATTGAGATTGGATTATGACTGACAGCTCCCCCTACCGCTTGGGCAGACATTCGCCCTATACCTCTTTTTGCAGCAAGACGTCTCGCAATTTCCCCATAGGTCATAGTCTTTCCATAAGGAATGGTACAAAGGATTTCCCAGACCTCGTTTTGAAACGCCGTTCCCGTCAAGTGAAGGGGCGGCATAAAATCAGGCATTTTTCCAGTAAAGTAAATATCCAGCCAACGCCTTGCCTCCGCAAAAATAGGAAGATCCTTTTCCTCGCGTTCCCTATCCAAGGAACGAGCAAAATATTTTTGTCCTGCAAACCACAATCCTGTTAAACCAACTTCATCTGCCGCTAAAAGCATATCTCCCAGCGGCGACCTGTAATTGCTTGTATATTGCATACTATCATTTCCTTATCATGAAAATAACACATAAAATAATCCCCGACATTAAAAAATGCCGGGGATTTCTTTGGAGCCACAGACCGGAGTCGAACCGGTGACCTCTACCTTACCAAGGTAGCGCTCTACCTACTGAGCTACTGCGGCACACAGCCATAACTGCAAGAGCTATTTTACCACAACCTTTTTCTATATGCAAGTAAATCTTAAAAATTTCTTCTGTTTTTTCCCTTCTTTTTTCGGTT
>CATIYQ010000127.1 GCA_949739465.1 uncultured Peptococcaceae bacterium
CCTGATGAATACGACTTGATTATTACGGGGGACTTGGGACAAGTGGGACATGCCATCACCAAAGAGCTGTTAGAGCAAAAGGGTATTGTCTTAAATGATAGTCAGTTTGTCGATTGCGGGCTGTTGATTTATGATAGAGAGAACCAGCCGGTATTTTCTGGTGGGAGCGGCTGTGGCTGCTGCGCCAGCGTTCTTTACGGTCATTTTCGTAAGCGGCTCTTGGAGGGTGAGCTGAAAAAGATTTTTGTGGTCGCCACCGGGGCTTTGATGTCTCCCTTGTCCTATCAGCAAAAAGAAACCATTCCTGCCATTGCGCACGGCGTGGTGTTAGAGGGAAAGTAGGAGGTGGATATAATGGATATGACCACAATCATTTGGGCGTTTCTGGTTGGCGGCGTTATTTGCGTCATTGGGCAGCTGCTGCTGGATGTGTTAAAATTAACGCCTGCTCACGCTATGTGCGTTTTAGTGGTGGCAGGGGCAATCTTAGGCGGCTTCGGTATCTATGACCAATTGGTAGAACTGGCGGGTGCAGGAGCGTCGGTGCCTATTTCCAGCTTTGGTAATTCTCTCTTAAAAGGGGCGTTGGAGGAAATCGAGGTTCATGGATTAATCGGTGTGATTACGGGGATTTTTTCTATGACCAGTGCGGGGATTTCCGCTGCCATTATTTTCAGCTTTATCGGTGCGCTTATCTTTAAGCCCAGGAATTAGCAGCGGAAATCAGAAAGGGAAAAGGGCAGATTTTCTTTTTGTTTTGTGGTACAATAGTACAAAATAAAAGGGGAAGGAAGGCTACCATGACAGAAAACGCTTATCCGCAATATGCTGCTATTATCGTTAATCGCGCGGTCAAAGCAGTGGACAAAATCTTTCATTATCATATTCCTTCCCATTTACAGCCTATTGTTTCTACGGGCATGATTGTCAAAATTCCTTTTGGCAGAGAAATATTAGAAGGCATTATTGTAGATTTTGTGACAACGCCTGAGGTAGAACAGGAAAGGGTCAAGGATATTCTGGAGTGTGTTTCAGAGAAACCGCTTTTTAATAAAGAACTAATCGCCCTTTCTCATTGGATAAGCGAGCGGTATCTTTGTCCCTGGGTCACAGCAATGCAGGCAATGCTCCCGGCGGGACTTCGTCTCACCGGGAAGTTGCCCCAATCTGCGTTCCGTTATCGTTTATACAAAACAGATCTTTTGGATTCAGTAAAGGGCAGTAAGCGAGGACAGGTGCGGGATTATCTGTCTGTCCATGATGGCGCGCTCCTTTCTGATGTGCTGGCAGAGACGGGCGTCAAAGAAAATATTATTCAAACATTGGTCAAGTTGGGTGCGGTGCGAAAAGTGGGAGAGACTGTTTGGCAGCATCAGGCGGATGGTACCCAATGGCAAAACCAACGAGAACTAACGCCTTTGCAGGAAAAAGCTATGGCGGAAATTTTAACCGGCTGGCAAAAGGATGGTAAGCCTGTCCTGCTCCATGGCGTAACAGGCAGTGGCAAAACAGAGATTTACTTACGGTTATTGCAACATTTTGTAGCCCAGGGCAAGCAAGGCATTTTCCTGGTGCCGGAAATCGCCCTCACTCCTCAAATGGTGGATTATGTAAAAAGCCGTATTGGCGTGCCTATTGCCGTCTTACATAGCGGGCTTACCGGGGCGGAGCGGCGGGAGGCGTGGCAGGGTATCGCCCAAGGCGTCTATCAGGTGGTGATTGGTGCGCGGTCGGCGGTTTTTGCCCCTGCGCCCAATTTAGGCATTATCATCGTGGATGAAGAACATGAAACCAGTTATAAGCAGGAGCAAGCGCCTCGTTTTCACGGCAGAGAGGTGGCGCGAGAGCGTTGCCGTCTGCAAAAGGGACTGTTGGTATTAGGCAGTGCTACGCCGTCTCTAGATAGTTATGCCCAATGCCAAAAAGGGGAATATCATCTGGTCGAGCTTGCCCAGCGGGTTCATGCCCAGCCTTTGCCCCAAGTAGATGTTGTGGATATGCGGGAAGAATTGCGTCGCGGCAATCGTTCTATCTTTAGTGACGCATTAGCGGAAGGGGTAACAGCTGCCCTGGATAGAGGGGAGCAAGTGTTGCTTTTCTTAAATCGTCGGGGCTATCATACCTTTGTTTCTTGTCGCGCTTGCGGGCAGGTATTAGAGTGTCCCCATTGTTCTGTGTCTCTGTCTTATCACGCCTATGATAACAAGGTAAAATGTCACTATTGCGGCTATCAGGGAGACGTGCCGTCTCACTGTCCCCATTGCGGAAGTGCTGCCATCCGTCAGTTTGGCGCAGGCACCCAGCGAGTAGCGGAGGAAGTGATGAAACGGTGGGCTCATGCAAGGGTGGCGCGGCTGGATAGAGATGTGACATCGGTGCGGGGCAACCATGAAAAGATATACCGTCAGATGTTGGAGAAAAAAATTGATATTTTAGTGGGGACTCAAATGATTGTGAAGGGCTTGGATTTTCCTGCCGTTTCCTTCGTTGGGGTCATCGCCGCGGATACCTCTCTCAATGTGCCGGATATCTGGGCGGGAGAGCGGACCTTCCAGCTATTGACTCAAGTAGCGGGACGAGCCGGCAGGAAAGATACGCCTGGTCATGTGGTGGTACAGACCTATCGCCCTGACCATTGGATTATTCGTTGCGCGGCGCAGCAGGACTATGGCGCATTCTATGAACAGGAAATGGACCGAAGGGAAATTGCTGCTTATCCGCCTTTTGTGTCGTTAATACGCCTGGTGCTAAGCGGTACGGAAAAATTAACGTTGCAGGCGGCGGGAGAGAAACTAAAAGGTTATTTGCAGCAATGTCAGCCCCAAGGTTTTAGTGGCAGTCTCTTGGGTCCTACCGTTGCTCCTATGGAGAAAATCAAAGACCGTTACCGTATGCAAATGATTTTAAAGGGAGCGGAAGAAGACCTGCTGCGGCAGTGGGCGCGGCAAGCAACAGAACAATTTCAGCGAGAGCAGCCCATGGCGAAAAAAATCTTGCTGACGGTAGATGTAGACCCGCTGTCTATGGTGTGATAAAATAATAAATATTAAGATAGAAACAGAAATCAGGTAAAAGCGTATGTGTGGTTTATTTGCAAGGAGGAAGAAACGGGTGTATCAAATCGTATGTATCGGCGACCCAATTTTAAGAGAAAAAGCAGTGGAAGTAAGACGGTTTAACGAAAACTTGCATCAACTATTAGATGAAATGAAAGAAACTCTTTATGATGCTGACGGCGTGGGGCTTGCTGCGCCTCAAGTTGGTATTTCTAAACAAGTGGTTATTGTTGATATTGGAGACGAACATGGTCTTATTGAGCTTATCAACCCGAAAATCACTGCTTCAGAAGGCGTGGAAGAAGATGTGGAAGGGTGCCTTAGCGTGCCAGGGAAAAGCGGTATCGTGAAACGCGCCAAAAAGGTGACGGTAGCAGCTCAGGACAGAAACGGCAATGCTTTTACCATAGCGGGCGAAGGGTTGCTGGCGCGGGCTTTTCAGCATGAAATTGACCACCTAAAAGGCGTTTTGTATGTAGATATTATGGAACGGGAAGTAGAGGAATAGTCTATGCGTATTGTCTATATGGGAAGTCCTGATTTTGCCGTGAGACCCCTAGAAGCGTTGATTGGAGCGGGACATGAAATTGCTGCTGTCATCACTCAGCCGGACAGACCGAAGGGCCGTGGCGGCAAGGTGCAGTTTACGCCGGTAAAAGACGCAGCCCTTGCTCATAACTTGCCTATTATGCAGCCTGCTCGTGTGAATGAAGCGGAAGTGGTGGCGGAAATTGCCGCCTTAAAACCTGATATTTTAGTGGTGGTTGCCTTTGGACAACTACTGAAAAAGCCTTTATTGGAATTAGCTCCTTATGGTGCGGTAAATATTCACGGTTCCCTTTTACCTTATTACCGAGGCGCTGCACCCATTCATTGGGCGCTCATCAATGGAGAAAAAGAAACGGGCGTCACCATCATGTATATGGACGAGGGTATGGATACGGGGGATATGATTGCCAGTATGCAAATGCCTATTTTTGATAATTATAATGTCGGCGATGTTTACGAAAAATTATCTGATATGGGCGCAGAGCTGCTCCTGCAATCTCTCCATGATATGAAGATAGGCGTTGCTCGACGAACGCCTCAAAACCATGCTATTGCTACTTATGCGCCCTTACTGAAAAAGGAGCATGAAGAAATCCATTGGGAAAGGACAGCAGAGGAAGTCCATAACCATATCCGCGGTATGTATCCTTTTCCTACGGTGCATACCATATACGGAGGCAAGCGGCTGAAAGTCGGTGCGTCTGCCGTCGGCACAGAAACCATGAGCGGAAATCCCGGCGAAGTGTTGGCTGTGGATAAGGAAAAGGGCATCTTGGTGGCTTGCGGCAAAGGTAATGTATGGCTCAAGCTGGTACAGCCTGAAGGGAAGAAAATGATGTCCGCCCAAGATTTCATTCGCGGTTATGGCATAAAGCAGGGTGACCGCTTGGAAAGTGGAAAAAATTAAGCATTTGTTCAGCTTTATTACGTAAAATTAGAGTAAGGGAATAAAGAAAGACAGAAAGAATTTGAGGTGAGGAACATGTTTTATTTTGACCCCACATATTTATTGTTGATTCCTGGCATTTTGCTGGCGCTGTGGGCGCAGAGTAAGGTGCAAATCACATTTAATAAATATAGCAGAGTGCCGGCAAATTCCGGGGCGTCTGCCGCGACTGTTGCCAGAAGTATTTTAGATTATAATGGGCTTAGCGACGTACCGGTGGAAATGGTGCGTGGGCATTTAACCGACCACTATGACCCCTCCGCTAAGGTGCTCAGGCTTTCGGAAAGCGTCTACAACAGCTCCTCTATTGCGGCTATCGGCGTTGCAGCTCACGAAGCGGGGCATGCCATTCAGCATCAGGTAGACTATGTGCCACTGAAGGTTCGTTCTATGTTGGTTCCGGTGGCGCAGTTGGGCAGCAATGCCTCCTGGTTTTTGATTTTATTGGGCATTATTATGGCAAATCAAACCATGGCCCAATTCGGTGTGATTTTATTTTCTGCTGCTGTATTATTCCAATTGGTTACCCTACCGGTAGAATACAATGCCTCTTCTCGGGCGTTGGTAGTGCTGGAAGGCGGCGGATATTTGGCAAGGGATGAAGTAGGCGGCGCAAAAAAAGTGTTAAACGCCGCAGCTCTTACCTATCTTGCAGCAGCTATTGTAGGCATTTTGCAATTGGTACGGTTGCTGATTTTAACCAGAATGTATGGCGGTAATGATGATTAAAAAAACGAATAGAAACAGAAAATCTCAGCAAAGGCAAAAACAGCAAAAGACCTTGCCTCAATCGGCAAGAAATGTTGCGCTCCAGGTGTTGCTTGCCACGGAGCGGCAGGACGCTTATGCCAATTTAGCCTTAAACCGCCTTTTATCTCAGGTGGCGTTTGCCCCTTGTGATAAAAACTTAACCACTCAATTAGTCTATGGTACGCTACGTTTTCAGGGTACCATAGACTTTTTGCTGTCTCAGGTACTAAAAAAAGATTTCGCTCAAGTAGAGGATTATTTGCGGTGGATATTGCGGCTGGCAGTTTATCAAATGTTCTATCTGGATAAAGTGCCTGTTCACGCCATTATTAATGAGGCTTGTGAACAGGCAAAGGTATTGGGGCATCAGGGACAGGTGAATTTCGTCAATGGTGTGCTGCGGAACCTGGAC
>CATIYQ010000128.1 GCA_949739465.1 uncultured Peptococcaceae bacterium
AGCGGCGGCAGCCCAAAGAATGGCGGCGGAAGTGAAAGTATCGGAGATTCACGGTATGGCGCAGCGGGGCGGCAGCGTGGTGACCCAAGTCCGCTTTGGCAAAAAAGTCTATTCCCCCATTATCCAACCGGGGGAAGCGGACGTGATTCTTGCCTTTGAAAAGCTGGAGGCGTTGCGTTGGATTGATTATCTGGCGAAGGACGGCGCAGTCATCGTCAACGACCAATCCTTAGACCCTATGCCTGTCTCGGCAGGAGCGGCGGCATATCCAGAAGGCATTATTGAAGGGTTGCAGGCAAAAGCGAAAAAGGTGGTTTCCGTAGACGCGCTAACCCTTGCTCAAGAGGCAGGGAACGCCAAAGCTGTCAACGTGGTGCTGTTGGGTGTTCTCTCTCAAGCATTAGGGGGAGCGGACGACTTGTGGCAAGAGGCGTTAGCGGAAGCGGTGCCTGCCAAATTTTTAAGTGTGAACCAAAAAGCCTTTGCCATGGGCAGAGAGCTGGAGATATAAAATAAAAAGGACTTGCGTTGGCAAGTCCTTTTCCTATTCTGAGCGAAAGCGAAGAAAATCTTTAATACCATTGCGGGGAAGGGCGGCTGTTTGTCGCGGGGAACGTAGCCTTGTGGCGAGGCTGCCAGGTTAAGACAACCAGACGCCTGTTTGCTTCTTTACAAAGAAGAGAGAGAAAACATTCCCAAGGTAATGGCGTTATAGTTTAGAGCTGCAAGAGGTAGTTTGTATTTTGCAATAAGAGTTACTTGCTACCTGTTGTGTGTTGGGCAGTTGCTATGCGTTACTTTGGGCGATTTCTCGTTCTTTTTTAAAAAGAACCAAAATTGCCGCCTGGTTGCCCTAGTTGGCAGCCTCGCCACTATGTTTCTCTCCCCTCGGCAAACAGGCGGCGAGTCCCCGACGACATGGGAAAGAATCTTCGCTGCGCTCAGAATCTAAAAAGGACTGCAATTATTTGCAGTCCTTTTATTTCTCGTCTGAATCACCAGAAGGTTTTATTTCTAATAACTCATCGGAGCTAATATTGAATATTTCACAAATTCCTTTTAACTCCATATCTGAAACATAGCGTTTATCTGTTTCTATGCGGGTAATAACATTTTTATCCAGATTGTAACCTGCCAATTGCAATTTTTCTGCTAAGTTTCTCTGGGATAGGTTGTGTTTTGTTCGTAAGGCAATAAGTTTTTTGCCTATTAAATTTTTTGTTCCGTTTGCTGTTCGGATTCTCATGATTGATTTCCTTTTCAAAATTTGTCGAATTTTAGGGGAATTTTTGTCTCACTTTTGTACCTGTTTTCTATTGATTGTACCTTACTTGATAGATATAATCGGTTGTGAAAGTGATACAAAAAAAGAAAGGATGATATTTATGGAAAGTATTGATGAACGTTTCAAAGGGACAATTTATGAATTGATGAATGGTTGCTGGGATTTATCAGAATATCCCGTGTTTGAGGGAAAATATGTGGAAAATGAGTTTGCAAATGGATTATTTTGCGATAAGGCGTATGAGCGTGTCCAACTTGCTAATTGCCGCCTATGTGAAAGACTAGGCGTACAGGAAGACGCTGATGTTGAAATGATTATTAGCACCTTGTTAGACATTGGCAAGCATATGGCGATGAAAATGTATGATTACGGCGTATTCTTTTCCTTGCCTTCAATCAAGTAGTCGTAGCTTACATGGAAAATCTCTGTTAATGCTTTTAACTCGATGTCATTGACATAGCGTTTTTGCGTTTCTATCCGAGTTACTACATTTTTTCCAACATTAACACCGGCTCTTTGTAGTGCGCCTGCTAGGTCCGCTTGGGATAGATTATGTTTTTCTCTTAGTAAACGTAATCGTTTTGCAATGAGGTTTTTCTCACCTGTGTCTGTGCGTGGTTTGGACATATTTTTTTACCCCTTTCTGTATCACTTTTGTATACTGAGTTTAGGCGATAAAAGTGATACAGTCGGTTGTAAAATTGATTTAAATCAAAATATTTTTAAGAAAAAAAGAATCTTAGTTTATCCACTAAGATTCTTTTTTCTTTTGGCAGGAAGACGAAAAAATATGTAGAAATATAGTATAGTTTATAGGTTTGTCCTGTAACGAGAGGAGAATCAACCCGAAAAAGACCTGCTTTGTGGCGTTTTGGGTTTGTGAAATAAAAAGAAAAGGTGGAGGGTATTATGATTACACAAGAAGAAGTTTTACAAATGTTGAAGGACAAAAACGCATATCTGGAAGGACACTTCCGTCTGTCCTCCGGTCGCCATGCCGGCAAATATATGCAGTGCGCAAAGATTATGCAATACCCTGAAGATTTCAGCAAACTCTGCGCGGAGCTGGCTACTTACTTCAAAGATGAAAATATCACATTGGTTGCTGGTCCTGCTGTAGGGGCTGTTATCTTCTCCTATGAAATGGGTCGGGCTTTGGGTGTGAAAACCATTTTCGCTGAACGGGAAGACGGCGTCATGACCTTCCGCCGCGGCTTTGAAGTATCTCCCGAAGACCGCGTCTTGGTAGTCGAAGATGTTATCACCACCGGCGGCTCTTGCAAAGAAGTGATTAAAGCCGTTCAGGCAAAAGGGGCGACTGTTGTTTCCGCCGCTTCTATCGTAGACCGTTCCGCAGGGAAAGTTGACATGGGCGTACCATTCAAAGCCCTTCTCAGCATGGAAATCGAATCTTATGAAGAAGATGAGTGTCCACTCTGCAAACAAGGCATGCCTATCGTAAAACCGGGCAGCAGAAAATTTGATAAATAAGGTTATCGCTTGCCGATGAAAAAAGAGATTTTTCAAGATTTTCCCGCCTTTTTGGGGAAAGATCCCTTCATGCCTATGCGGGATATGATTTATCAATATTTGCGGGAGCTGATTATCACCCGTCAGCTGGAGCCGGGCAGCCGTCTGGTAGAGGAGGACTTGGGGGAAAAGCTCCACGCCTCCCGCACACCCATTCGGGAAGCCCTCCGCAAGCTGGAGCTGGAGGGGCTTATCAAGCAGCACAAGGGCAGAGGCTTGGAAGTAGGGGAAATCAGCCTGGAAGACGCCATGGATTTATATGCCCTCTGTACGGAGCTGGAGGGGTATGCGGCGCGTCTAGCGGCGGCAACCGCCACCGAAGAGGAGCTGGCGGAGCTGGGTTCTCTCTTAGATGAAATGGAATTTTGCATCGACCGCAACGAGAAAGAGCGGGAGCGGATTCTTCATCGTTCTTTCCACATGGCGATTTACAAGGCGAGCAAGAACAAGCGTTTATCGAAACTGTTAAGCGACTACAACGACTATTTGCAGCTCTTTCGTTCTTACTATATTTCTACACCTCACACGCTGCATCAGACATTGGAGGAACACCAGCAAATGGTAGAGGCGTTCCGCAAACACGATGAGGATTTGGCGGAAAAAGTTGCCAAAAACCATATTCATATGGCACAAAAAGCATTCCAAGCCCAATGGGACGTTTATAACAAATAAAAAAATAGCGGCGATTTCAGCCGCTATTTTTGTTTTTCCGAGCTGCATTTCTTCTGTATTTTGGCATTGTTTCACTGGTGTTTCTATGGTAAAATGAGTTTATCAACTTTTGAGGTGAAAGCCATGAAATTACGAAAGGGAACCATGGCGGACGTAGAGGCAATCCGTACGCTCATCAACGACTATGCGGAGCAGGGGTTAATGCTTCCCAAAGCTCGCAGCGCCATTTATGAAAATATCCGTGAATATGTCATAGCGGAAGAGGGCGGACAAGTAGTGGGCGTAGGCGGTCTGCATATCCTTTGGCACGACTTGGCTGAGGTGCGGTCTCTCGCTGTAGCGGAAGAAACTCGTGGTAAGGGACTGGGACGGCAAATCGTCGCTGCTTTGGAAGAGGAAGCAAAAATCCTTGGCGTGACCAGGTGCTTTGCCCTTACGTACCAAAAGAATTTTTTCGCTCGCTGCGGTTATCAGTTGGTAGAAAATAAAGAGCTGCCCCAAAAGGTCTGGACGGAGTGCATTAACTGTCCCAAGTTTCCCGACTGTGACGAATATGCTATGGTAAAAAATCTGACGGAAGAAAGATAGAAAACGATGAGGTGATAAAATGAGAAGCGATGCAATCAAAACAGGCGCTGATAAAGCGCCACATCGGTCTTTGTTATATGCGTTGGGGCTGACCAAAGAGGAAATGGAACGCCCTATGATCGGCATTGTCAATTCCTTTAATGAAATCATTCCCGGTCATGTCCACTTGCGGCAGATTTGCGACGCGGTGAAAGCAGGCGTGCGCCTGGCAGGGGGTACGCCTATTGAATTCCCTGCTATCGGTGTGTGCGACGGCATCGCCATGGGGCATACGGGCATGAAATATTCTCTTGCCAGTCGGGAGTTGATTGCTGATTCTATCGAGGTGATGGCATTGGCCCACGCTTTCGACGGGTTAGTCTTTATCCCCAACTGTGATAAAATCGTTCCCGGTATGCTCATGGCGGCGGCAAGACTGGACGTTCCGTCTATCTTTGTCAGCGGCGGACCAATGCTGACGGGCTACGCCAACGGCAAAACCCTGGACTTAAACTCTCTTTTTGAAGCAGTGGGAGAATTAGCGGCAGGGAAAATCACTGCGTGTGAACTGGAAGAAATCGAAGAGTGCGCTTGTCCCGGTTGTGGCTCTTGCTCGGGGATGTTTACAGCAAACTCTATGAATTGCTTAACGGAAGTATTAGGCATGGCGCTCCCTGGCAACGGGACAATCCCTGCCGTATCGGGGGCGAGAACCAGACTGGCGAAAAAAGCCGGTATGGCGGTGATGAACTTAGTGGAACAGGATATTCGCCCCAGTCAGATTTTGACGGAAACGGCATTTCGGAACGGGTTGGTGGTAGACATGGCGTTAGGTTGCTCCACCAATACGGTGCTGCACTTACCTGCTATCGCTCACGAGGCGGGCGTTTCTTTGGATTTAGAAATGATTAACGATATTAGCAAAACCACGCCCCACCTCTGTAAGTTAGCGCCGGCAGGCGAACACCACGTCCAGGATTTAGACAGAGCCGGAGGTATCTCCGCGCTGCTCCATGTGTTGGATGGCTTGGGCTTAATCGAAACCAATGTTTCCAGTGTGACAGGAAAAACCATGGCGGAAAATATTGCCGGCACAAAGGTGAAAGACAGCGATGTGATTCGCAGTAAGGATAGGGCTTACAGCCAAACAGGGGGACTTGCCATCCTGAAAGGAAACTTGGCTCCCGACGGCGCAGTGGTGAAAAAAGGTGCAGTTGCTCCTGAAATGCTGGTACATAAGGGAAAGGCTAGAGTATTTGACGGAGAAGACGAGGCGGTAAAAGCCATCTTTGCAGGGGAAATCCATAGTGGAGAAGTGGTTGTAATCCGTTATGAAGGACCAAAAGGTGGTCCCGGTATGCGGGAAATGCTGACGGCTACTTCCGCTGTGCAAGGTATGGGCTTAGGCTCTTCGGTAGCGCTCATTACCGACGGACGGTTTTCCGGGGCAACGAGAGGCGCGGCAATCGGTCATGTTTCTCCCGAAGCGGCAGAAGGCGGACTCATCTCTCTGGTGGCGGAAGGTGATGAAATCGCCATCGACATTCCCAACGGCAAGCTGGAACTTTTGGTAGACGAAGCAACCCTTGCCAAGCGAAAAGAAAGCTGGCAAAAGCCCGCGCCGAAGATTACCAAAGGGTATCTGGCAAAATATGCGGAGCGGGTCAGCTCTGCCGCGCAAGGGGCCATTTCATTGAAATAAATTGAAAAAGAAAAGGAGGGAAGATGATGCAGCATACATTATCTGTTTTGGTGCAAAATCATGCAGGGGTCTTATCTCGTGTTTCCGGGCTTTTCAGCCGCCGTGGTTATAACATTGAGAGCCTGGCGGTGGGCGTCACGGAAAACGAAAAAATCTCCCGAATGACCATTGTGGTAGAGGGGGATAATTACGTCGTCGAGCAGGTATCCAAACAGCTTTATAAATTAGTAGAGGTGCTGAAGGTTAGCGATATTACTGATGAAAAATATGTGGGACGGGAAATGGTTTTAGTTACCGTATCTGTAGAACCTTCCCAACGGGGTGAAATCATTGCCATTACAGAAATTTTCAAGGGTAGAATCGTAGATTTAAGCCGTAAAACCATGATGCTGGAGCTGACGGGTAACGAAGAAAAAATCAACGCTTTTGTAGACGCGCTGACAACCTTTGGTATCAAAGAAATGGTCCGTACCGGGAAAATTGCCCTGGTACGGGGAGATATCGGAGAATAGGAGGGATGACAATGACTACCATGACAGGGGCGAAAGCCCTGGTAAAAATATTGGAAGAAGAAGGCGTTAAAGTTGTCTTTGGTTATCCCGGTGGCGCTATTCTTCCCGTATACAGCGAATTACAAAAATCTAAAATTAAGCACATCCTAACTCGAACGGAGCAAGGGGCAACCCATGCTGCTAACGGTTACGCTCGGGCAACCGGTACCGTAGGGGTATGTATTTCTACCTCCGGTCCGGGGGCGACCAATCTGGTAACGGGCATTGCTACTGCCTATATGGATTCTATCCCGCTGGTGGCAATCAGCGGACAGGTGGCGACCGGCATGGTAGGGACGGACGCTTTCCAGGAAGTGGATATTACAGGCATTACTCAACCTATTACCAAGCATAATTTCTTGGTAACCAATCCTGATGACATTCCCCGCATTGTCAAAGAAGCCTTCCATATTGCTCGTACTGGTCGTCCCGGTCCTGTTCTCATTGACCTGCCAAAGAATGTGGCAGAGGCGGCTTGCCATGGGAAATTTATCTCTGAGGTAAATCTGCCTGGTTACAAACCGACCTATAAGGGTAACAGCAAGCAAATCAAAGAAGCGATAAAGCTCTTAAAAGACAGCAAACGTCCCCTTCTCTACATTGGTGGCGGCGTGTCTGCCTCGGGGGCAAGGGAGCTGGGCGAACTGGCGCACAAACTGCAAATTCCTGTGGTCAACACCTTAATGGGGAAAGGGGCTTTTCCTGCCGACGACCCATTGGCTCTTGGTATGCTTGGTCTTCACGGCGTGCCGGCGGCAAACTATGCCGTCAGCAAATGCGACGTGTTATTCGGTATTGGTGTTCGCTTTGACGACCGTGTAACCATTACCTTGGAAAAATTTGCGCCCAACGCCAAGATTATTCACTTGGATATTGACCCGGCGGAAATCGGTAAAAATGTAAGACGAGTAAACGTGCCTATCGTTGGGGACGTTGCTACTGTTCTAGACGCCATGCTGGAGCAAGTTGCGCCTATGGAGCATAAAGCGTGGCTTGGAGAAGTAGAAGATTTCAAAAAAGCCAATGTGACTGCTTATCCTGCCGAATCTGAATATGACTTGGTCAGCCGTCAAGTGGTAGAGAAATTATCCGAGCTAACCGGTGGTAAGATTATTCTGACCACCGATGTAGGGCAGCACCAAATGACGGCAGCCCAATTTTATCATGCCAATCGCCTGGGCGGCTTTATTAGTTCCGGGGGGTTAGGCACCATGGGTTACGGTTTGCCTGCGGCGTTGGGGGCACAAGTAGCTTGTCCTGACGACACCGTTGTTTGCATTACGGGGGACGGCAGCCTGCAAATGAGTGTTAATGAGTTGGCGACCATCAAAGGGCAAAATCTGCCGGTGAAGGTTATCTTATTTAACAACAATTGCTTGGCGTTGGTACGGCAGTTGCAGCACCACTTCTGCAATGATGAATTCTTCGGCGTAGACTTTGACGGCAATCCTGATTTCTGTATGCTGGCAAAAGCGTACGGCTTTGAGGCTTACCGCATTACCAAACAAGAGGAAATCGAAAGCACCTTAAAAGAAGCCCTCGCTAACGGGAAACCTACTTTGATTGAATGTCTGACCAATAAAGCAGATATGGTTTATCCCATCGTTCTGGGCGGCAAAGGCTTAGATGAAATGCTGATACAAGCAGACGACAAATAAAGATATTAAAAAAAGCGGTTCTCCGAAAAGGAGAGCCGCTTTTTTATTTATTTCACATATTGATTGACTTTGATATTGGTAGCCATGGGAATGAAGATAGAGTCGCTTTTTTTGATTTGGGGGTATACTTGGTAAAGGGTGTTCAGGTTGTCGATAATACCGCCGGGGAAGGTAAGCCCTTTTTCCAGGGTGGCGCTGTCGCCAATCGCTGTGATGATAATGGGGGACAACAGCACCTGTCCGTCGACGGTGAGCACTACATTATTATTTTTATCTTCTGTTTGCTCAATGGTGGTGGTGTCCAGCATGCGGATATCGTTGATTGCAACGGCTTCCGCGCCGCTAATCCATAACTCGTTGACCAGGTCGATAAGGTCATAACTCATAATATTGGAGTCTGCTGTAATGGTGATGCTGACACCCGGACCGCCGATGTCTACATTACCGTTGGCGATTTGATATTGACGGATTTGCTTTTGCAGACTGTTGTTTAAGCTGATGCCGGCTTCTGCCTTTGCTTCCAAAGATTTTTTGGTGTTTTGCAGCGATTCTAATTCTGCTTCCAGACTTGCTTTATTGGCGTCTAAGTTTTTGAGGATTGCCACCAAGTCTTCCTGCTTTTGATTGGCAAGGGAGTTTTCTGCGGCGACTTGGGTGCGATATTGCAGTGTTAGGAGCAGCCCGAAGATGAGAAAGGTGATAAACATAGAGCCGGTCCATGTCTTCTGGGAGAATGGCTTTAACTGTCGCTTGTGGCGGGGTAAATAGATTTTGGTAATGGAATGTAGGCTACTGTTGTGCTTCATGATTTACTTCACCTGCTTTTTTCAGCGCTTTTTTGTTATGGTGCATTTCCATTAAGTCACGACGAATAGCGCCTAAGTTGCTAAATAAGCGGATACCCAGAGCCACAACAGCCGCCATATATAAATCCAGTCCTAAGCGGTCGCCCATGAAGGCGAGGGCTGCCGCCAATAAAATATTAGCAAAAAAGCCGGAAATAAGAACAGTGCTGTCAAAGGAGTCCTCCAATAGGGCTTTGACGCTGCCCAGCAGAGAGTCTAAAGCGGCAAGAACGCCGACAGAAAGATATTTTGCATAAACAATGGGAATGGTAAAGGTGAACATAGAACCAATGAGAATCCCCGTAATTAAACCTAAAATCGGTAACCACATAATTATATTCGCTCCTTTGATGAGAGATGGGAATGTTAGTCGGTATGGTTTATTTTGCTACAGCATCTTGGGTGTGGTCGAAGGAAAGACTCCCTGTATATGCAGGTAGCGTGATTTCTTCTTCTCTGGTGATTTTAATGGGCATTTCACGGGCTTTTAAGCCTTTATATTCGCCACTGGCGGTAACGCATGCCTCCAAAATCTCCGGTGTGCCGATGGCCTTGATTTCATAAGGAGGGGCCATACGGGAAGAATTTACCATGATAACCGTTCCCACACAGCGAATGTGGGAGGTGGTAACAATGCGCTGGTTATTAATGGAAATGGCTTCTGCGTGAAGGCCTAAGGCATTGACCAGGTAGAGCAGATTTTTATCATGGATAATGAAGTTTTCCGGTACAAAGTAATTGGGATTTTTTGCCTTTGCTTGGGCAGCTCCCGTTTCGTTATCCTCTAAGGTGATGATAATGCCCGGTCCTGTCACCTCTGTAAGACCTGCCCGTACCCGTAGTCCCGAGAGCATTTTCTGCATTGTCTCGGAATTTTCTTCCGCGGTAACCTGTTCGGATTCGATGGTCTCTATCTCCGCTCGAGTCGTGCTGATAGACTGTTCTAAGTCGTCCAGTTCTGTTTCTAATGATTCAATCATATCGATAATCGCTTTGTTTTTGTTTTCTCCTTGGCTCTTTAACAATGCCGTTTGCGTATGGACGGCAACCATGAGCATAAAACCGGTCATAAAACAAAGCAGTGTGATGGTAAGATATTTATTTTTAGATAGCTGTTTCATGGCGTTCCCCATTTTTTATTACAATCTGTTTCATGTTGTTGATATTATGTTCATTCTACTATAATTTAGGGAAGAATACCACTAAAAAAAGAGATTTAGTAAGAAAATTTTTATGAAAAATCGGAAAAATACAGTAGGAATTTTTTCTGTTTTCTATTATAATATATATTATGGAATTTTTATCTTTGTAAAGGGGTGATAACGATGACAATACCTGCCTGGTTACAACTGGACGCTATCTCAATCATAACGATGCTTGTGGATATTTTCATCGTTACTTATGCCATTTATAAGCTGATTTTACTCATTCGGGGGACCAGAGCCGTTCAGTTGTTAAAGGGCTTGGTTATCTTGGTGATTGCTTCCAGCATTAGTGAACTTTTGAATCTGCATACGGTAAATTGGATTTTAAATAATATTTGGTCCGTTATCTTTGTAGCCTTTGCCGTTATTTTTCAGCCGGAATTACGCCGCGCCTTAGAGCAATTGGGCAGAGGGCAATTCTTTGCCAGGAGTTCTGCTGTGCTGGGTACGGGGGACGCTGTTAGCTTAATCAATGAATTAAGTAAGGCTGCCGTTGCTTGCGCCAAGACGAAAACAGGAGTGCTAATCGTCTTAGAACGGGAAACAGGGCTGAACGACTATATCGAAACAGGTATCAAAATCGACGCGGTGGTGACCTCAGAATTATTGGTCAATATGTTTGTCCCGTCTACGCCCCTTCATGACGGGGCTGCTATTATCCGCGGTAATCGGGTAGCAGCGGCGGCTTGCTTTTTGCCGCTAACAGATAATCCTTATATCAGTATGTCATTGGGGACAAGACACCGGGCGGCAATCGGTATTACGGAAGTTGCCGACGCCATTGCGATTATCGTTTCTGAAGAAACCGGCGTCATTTCCATTGCAAGAGACGGCAAGCTGGTGCGTTATCTTGATGAAAAACAATTGGCAGATATTTTGGGAGAAGTATTCATGGTAAAATCCCAGACCTCTCACCCTTTCTGGCAAAGGAGAAACAGCAATGAAAGCAATGAAAAAAATTGATGTTCCCATCAATAATTTTTGGTATAAATTAGCGGCGCTGGCGTTGGCGTTATTGTTATGGTTTTATGTGATGCAAACCCAAAATAATGTTTTAGACCAGTCTTTAACAGTGCCGCTGGAATATCGGAATCTGTCAAACGCTTTGGTGGTGACCAACGAGCCGATTCAGGTAAGAGTGCGGGTGCAGAGTAACGCTAACGGCGGAGCTATTTCTGCCAAAGATGTCCAGGCATATGCGGATATGAGCGGTGTTGCTGTGGGTAAGATGGAACTCAATGTGCAGGTATCTGCGCCCAATAGCTTTGATGTGGTCTCTGTCAGCCCCTCTCAGGTTTCTTTAGATGTAGAATCAGAACAAAGCAAACAGTTACCGGTAGTGGTAAATATGGAATTTGTCTCTCCTTTGCCTAAGGGCAAACGGGTATTGGATCCGGTGATGACTCCGGATGAAGTGCTGATTTTCGGTGCGGGAAGTCGGCTCAATGATATCGACCGCGTGGTGGTAACGGCAAATATTACCAATCCGTCGGAAAACTATTTGGGTGCGTTGCCCATCCAAATTCTTGATAAAAACGACAAAGTGATGAATGATTATTTCCGTCTCAATCCTTCAGTAGTAGACGTGTCGATTCCTATTGTTGACGAAGCGCCTACCAAACGGGTGGCGGTAACTGTTCCTACCACAGGGACGGTGGCGGAAGGGTATCGTATCGACAGAATTGTTACCAACCCGGAAATTATTACTATATCCGGTGAGTATGATGTTTTAGAAAAGGTTGCAACCATTTATACGGCGCCGGTTAACGTCTCCGGTGTAAACGGCACCATTTCTCTGCGGCAAAGCCTGACGCTGCCGGAAGGCGTTACGGTAAACGGTAACGGCGAAGTTAGCGTGACGGTGGAAGTGTCCCGTCAATCCCAAAACGAAACCAAGACCTTTTCCGGACTTGCGATAATGCCAATCCATGTAGGAGAAGGGCTTACGGCAAAAATCACGCCGGATAAAATCAATGTAACGGTGCAAGGGACAAAAGAACGTATCGGTGCATTAAAGGCGGAGGATATTGCAGCTCAGGTAGATTTAACGGGATTAGAAGTCGGCAGCCATCAAGCAGAAATCAAAATTCAGTTACCGGAAGGCGTCCAGTTGACAGAACAATCCGAAACCACGGTAACGATAGAATTGACTGCAGCGGCAGCGGAATAATAGCTGACGACTTATCAGGTTGAAGGAGGTACAATGTTGTCTAGATTATTCGGTACAGATGGCGTAAGAGGGCGGGTAAACACCAAACTTACTTGTTCCTTGGCATATAAAATCGGTTTGGCATATGGTAAAATCTATCGGGAAAAGGGTGAAACGGGGAAGGTTCTCATTGGTAGAGATACCCGTATTTCCGGAGATATGCTGGAAAAAGCATTGGCGGCGGGTCTTATGAGCCAAGGGGTATCGGTGGTATCTTTAGGCGTTATTCCCACGCCGGGTGTTGCCTTTTTGGTAAAACAGGAGCAAGCTGCCGCCGGTGTAGTGATTTCCGCGTCTCATAATCCTGCTTATGATAACGGTATTAAATTTTTCTCAGGCGAGGGATATAAGATTCCTGATGAAGTGGAATTGGCAATGGAGGCGCTGATTTTAGACGGCGTTGACATGGAGGCGGATTTGCCGGAAGGAACTGCTGTGGGGGAAATGACGGTAGATTTGGATGGGGCGAATCGGTATGCTGATTATTTGGGGTCAATCTTCCAAGATGATTACAGCGGTATTTCCGCTGTGGTAGACTGTGCCAACGGCGCGGCAAGCTTTATTGCACCTGCCTTGTTGCCGAAGCTGGGTTTGTTGGCTGAGTTTATTAGCGCAATGCCCAACGGCATTAATATTAATGACGGTTGCGGCAGTACCCATTTGGAACAGTTGCAGCAGGCTGTCCTTGCAAAAAAAGCCCAATTGGGCTTGGCTTTTGACGCCGATGCGGACCGTCTTCTGGCAGTAGACGACCAAGGGGACGTGGTAGATGGTGATGAAATCATCGCTATTTGTAGCAAATATTTGTGGGAAGAAAAGCAACTGGATAGCAATAAATTAGTGGTGACCATGATGAGCAATCTAGGCTTGTCATTGGCTGCCAAGGAACGGGGCATTGCCCTCTATCAGACCAATGTCGGTGACCGCTATGTCATCGAAAAAATGCGACAGGAGGGGGCAATCCTGGGCGGAGAACAGTCGGGACATATTATTTTTTCCCGTTATAACACCACTGGAGACGGTTTGGTGACTGCATTAAATATATTACATATTTTAGCGGCAACAGGAAAACCGTTGTCTGTGTTGAAAAAAGAAGCCATGACCAAGCTGCCTCAAGTGCTCGAAAATATCTATGTGCAGGATAAGAAGGCTTGGTCTCAAAACGAAAAAATCCTGGCTGCTGTGGCGGAAGGTGAGACTGCTTTAGGCAATAAAGGTCGTATCGTCATTCGTCCCTCAGGCACGGAAGAATTGATTCGCATTATGGCGGAAGGTCCTGATATGGGACAGTTGGAACAAATTGTAGACGATATCGGTCTAACAGTCAAACAAGAATTAGGATAGATAGCTTTTACCGCAAAAGCTGAGAATTGCTAAGGGAAGGCGGTTTCGTAATATGTGTGGAATTGTAGGATATATTGGGGAAAAACAAGTAGTCCCTATTTTATTGGACGGTTTGAAAAGTCTGGAATATCGGGGGTATGACTCGGCAGGTATTGCAGTGGAAGAAAAAGACGGCATCGGTCTTTATCGCAGCAAAGGGAAAATTGCTGATTTGAAAGAGAAAATCGGCGGGGTGGAAATTTCCGCTACTGTTGGCATTGGTCATACTCGGTGGGCGACCCATGGTCGTCCTTCAGACCATAATTCTCATCCTCATTGTGATTGCAAAAAAAAGATTGCCGTTGTCCATAACGGTATCATTGAAAACTATTTAGAATTACAGGAAGAGTTGATTGCCAAAGGTCATATTTTTACTTCGGAAACAGATACGGAAGTCATCCCCCATCTTTTAGAAGAAGTTTACAAGGGTGACTTGTATGAGGCTATGTATGAAGTAAGCAAACGACTGCAAGGTTCTTATGCTATTGTAGCAATGTGCTGGGAAAATCCGGAGGTATTGGTGGCAATCCGCAAGGATAATCCGTTGATTATCGGTATTGGAGAAGGGGAAAACTTTTTCGCGTCGGATATTCCTGCCATTCTTGCCCATACTAAGAAAATCATGCTGCTGAAAGACAATGATATTGCCGTTATTCATAAGAACAAGGTAGCGGTATTTGCAGATAACAGCCTTGTAGAACGGGAAATTACGGAAATTAGCTGGGATGCAGAGGCGGCGCAAAAAGGCGGCTACGCACACTTCATGTTAAAGGAAATTTTTGAACAGCCGTTGGCAGTACAGCAAACGTTAAAAGGTCGTGTGGTAAAAAATGGCACCCAAGTGGATTTGCAGGAAGTGAATCTTACTGCCGACTTTATGAAAACAGTGAATAAGGTGATGGTGGTGGCTTGCGGCACGGCGTATCATGCCGGTTTAATCGGCAAATATGCTATGGAAAAGGCGCTCAGGCTGCCGGTAGAAGTGGATATTGCCTCTGAATTCCGTTATCGCGACCCCATTATTGATGAACATACTTTACTCATTGTCGTATCTCAATCGGGGGAAACGGCGGACACCTTAGCTGCTCTTCGGGAAGGAAAAAAACGGGGCGCTAGATGTATTGCCATTACCAATGTGGTGGACAGCACCATTGCTCGGGAAGCGGATGATGTGATTTACACCTGGGCAGGTCCGGAAATCGCCGTGGCCTCTACCAAAGCCTATATGACTCAGCTGGTGGCAATTTATCTCTTGACTGTTTATTTGGGACAGCTGTTAGGGAAGATTTCTCCGAATCAAGGAGCAGCTTGGCTCAAAGAATTGTCTCTCCTGTCTCAAAAAATCCAACAGATTTTAGATAGCGCCATCCCGGAAATAGAAGAGTTGGCGCAGGACATCGCCGGCAAACGAGACGTGTTCTTTGTTGGCAGAGGCATGGACTATGCTGTTGCCTTAGAAGGCTCTTTGAAATTAAAGGAGATTTCTTATATTCGGGCGGAAGCCTATGCCGCAGGGGAACTGAAACACGGCACTTTGGCGTTAATTGAGGATGGTGTGCCGGTGGTAGCGCTTTGCACGCAAATGGACGTTTATGATAAAACTGTCAGCAACATAAAAGAGATTAAAGCGCGCGACGCTCATTTAATCGGCATTGGTTATGCAGGCATATCCTCTTTGGAAAAGGTGGTAGACCATGCGCTCTACATACCGGAAACAGACGATTTTCTATCGCCTATTCTCACAGTAGTGCCGCTCCAGTTGTTAGCCTATTATACGGCGGTGGCGCGGGGCTGTGATGTAGACCAGCCGCGAAACCTAGCGAAAAGTGTAACGGTAGAATAAAAAAATACTTACTACTTCTTAGTGAGAAAATAAGAGGTAGTAAGTATTTTTTTGTGTTTTTAACGAAAAGTATCAAATGATAAGACGCGCTCTGGTAGCCGGTAATTGTCGGAAGTACTGCGTAATTTTTAGTATCCAAGTAGCGAATTACAAAACATTTTGCCAGGTGATTTTCTCGGTACGAGGGATAGATTGCAGTAAATATTTAACTTCGGCAATATCTTGGGCGAGTGACTGGGGGTCGGTGAAATCAATCTTGATTTTTACCAAGAGACGGTTGATGTCGTCCAGCTTGTCATGGTCTACTAAGAGTGCCCATTTTTTGTATTCCTGCTGCCATTTATTAGTCATATGCTCATAGAGTGCGGTAGCATTTGCTGTGTTGCCGCTTGCTATGGCAGCTTCTATTTGAGAGAGCTGCTCGGTGAAGGTCGCGGCATCGTCCTCTAAGAGGTCAATGGCAAAATTTGCGGAGAAGATAAAAAGTAAAATAGCAATGGGCAGGGAAAGATAAATTTTCATAGTGTAGCTCTCCTTTTATAATCTGACGGTGGCGGTTTTCTTCTGCCCCGTTTTTTCTTTGCCTTGTTTACATTGAACGAAAAGATTGTTTTGATAATCGATGCTGGCAATGAAAATATCTTTCTCATTGGGGAAGCCTGCTTTTTTAATGGCTTGCATCAGTTGGTTGACATCTACTTTTGCCCATTGCAGGTGGTTGTAGTTGATTTTTCCGTCCATGATTAAAGTGATAGCGGGACGTTCTGCCGGTATCTCTAACTTCATATCGCTGGGTTGCAGTGGGCGGATAGCACTTCTGGGCATGAAACTGATTTGCCCGTTGGTTTCTAAGATGGCGTAAGCAATGTCTTCGATATCAAAGAAACCTTTGGCACGCATTTGCTCTAAAAGGTCGTTGATGTCTATCCGTTGACTGACCATGGTTTTCTCCTGGAGTTCTCCGTTGCTGATGAGGGTAGCAGGTGAACCGCAAATGAGATTGCGGAATTTATCGCTTTTCAAATCCATTTGGGAAATGAATAACTGACAGATGACTAGGACAATAATGGGAATGACTGTGTTAATCAGCGGAATGTTGGTGCTTTGTAAGGCAACGGAGACCATTTCGGAAATGATTAAGATGACCACAAACTCAAAGGGCTGTAACTGGGCGATTTGCCGTTTGCCCATGAGGCGAATGGCGATAAGCACGCCAATATACAAAATAAGCGAGCGTATGGCTAAGATGTACATAAGTCTTGCTCCTTTTCTTTTCCCTGTTGCTAAACATTGAAAAAATGTTTTGTTTATCTGTTAAGATAACTGGAATCAGGAAAATTATGCATAGGAAAGAAAAACTTGCCCATAATAACCAGAAGAAAGCTGAAGAAGAAATGGGAGGAAAGACCTATGACAGAAAAAGAAACGAAAGAAGAGAAACAACCCGTGAAAATGGTTACTTCCGAAGAAATAAAAAATCAACCTCAGACTATGGAACAAGAAATGCAGCAAAAGCAAAAACAGCAGGAGCAGCAAGCATATGCAGCCCTTGCCAAAGAGAAAAATCCCCCGCGTCCTATATTTTTCAATTGTGTGAAAGCCTTTATCATCGGGGGGCTGATTTGTGTTTTTGGGGAGCTGTTACGGCAGATGTTTATCAATTATTTTGGTTTTCCTGTAAAAGAAGCAGCAAATCCTACGGTAGCAGTTTTGATTATCATTTCTATTACCCTGACGGGATTGGGGCTTTATGATAAAATCGCTCAGTTTGCAGGGGCAGGGACAGCCGTGCCCATTACAGGTTTTGCCAACTCCATGTCCTCGGCGGCTATCGAACATCGCACGGAAGGCTTGGTGCTGGGTGTTGGCTGTAATATGTTTAAGCTGGCAGGCTCCGTTATCGTTTTCGGGGTGGTGTCCGCTTTCTTTGTTGCCTTAATCAAATACGTTATCATGGGAGGAAATTTATAAGATGCAAAAACATGGCAAACAAACTTGGGTATTTTCCACACCGCCAAAGCTCATAGACGGTGCGGCGGTGGCAGGTCCTGACGAGGGAAAAGGTCCTCTGGCGGCAGATTTTGATTTGCTCTATGCAGACCTCTGGGCAGGGGAAAAAAGCTTCGAGCTGGCAGAGAAAAAGATGATGCAGGACGCTTGCGATACGGTGTTAAAACGAAATCAGGATAAGGAAGTGGATTTCTTTATCGCCGGAGATTTGTTGGACCAGATTATTTCCTCCAGCTTTACCGCAAGAGAGTTGCAAATCCCTTATCTGGGTATTTTCGGCGCTTGTTCCACCTCTATGCTGGGGCTGGCGTTGGCAGGATTTTTGGTGGACAGCGGCGCGGCGAAATATGCCCTTGCCGCTACCTCCAGCCACAATAATACAGCGGAAAAGCAATTTCGTTATCCTAACGAATACGGCGCCCAAAAGCCGCCGGAATCCCAATATACGGTGAGCGCGGCAGGAGCGGGGTTGGTGGCGGCTACCGGCAGCGGTCCGCGCATCACTAAGGTAACCATGGGAAAAATCATCGATATGGGTATCTCCGACCCTAACAATATGGGAGCGGCAATGGCGCCTGCTGCTGCAGATACCATTTATCAGCATTTTCAGGATTTACAGACGACCCCTGATGAATACGACTTGATTATTACGGGGGACTTGGGACAAGTGGGACATGCCATCACCAAAGAGCTGTTAGAGCAAAAGGGTATTGTCTTAAATGAT
>CATIYQ010000129.1 GCA_949739465.1 uncultured Peptococcaceae bacterium
ATTACTGCACTTGGCGGCAAAGTAGAGGTGAAATAATATGTTTTCTACTCTCGCACAAGCTTGGAAAATCCCGGAATTAAGAAAGAAAATCATGTTTACATTATGTATGTTCTTGGTTTTCAGAATCGGAAGTCATATCCCTGTTCCGGGTATTAACCCTGAAATCCTGGCGCAAATGATGTCTACCAACGGCAATTTGTTCGGTTTTGTAGATATTATTTCCGGGGGGGCGTTTAAGAGCTTTACAGTCTTTGCAATGGGGATTATGCCTTACATTAACGCATCCATTATCGTGCAGTTATTGACTATGGTATTCCCTTACTTTGAAAGACTTTCCAAAGAAGGTCCGGAAGGCAGAAAAAAAATGCAACAGATTGTTCGTTATGGCGCTGTTGGCTTAGGTTTCTTGCAAGGTCTTGCTATGGCGATTTATTTGAAAAACGCCATGGTAAACCCAGGATTCTTCTCCACCATTGTGGTATGTGTTTCCTTGACTGCCGGTACTGCATTCTTAATGTGGCTCGGTGAGTTGATTACCGAAAAAGGTATTGGTAACGGGATTTCCTTGATTATCTTTGCCGGTATCGTTTCTCGTGTACCAAGCGGTTTGGTTACCATTTATGAATATGTAAAAACCGGCGAAGCAAACATCATTGTTGCCGTTTTGTTCCTGGTTTTTGCTATCGCTTGTATTGCCGGGGTTATTACCATCCAAGAAGGACAACGGAAAATCCCTGTACAATATGCAAAAAGAGTGGTAGGTCGTCGGGTTTATGGCGGACAAAGCAGCCATATTCCAATGAAGGTAAACCAATCTGGGGTTATTCCCATTATCTTTGCCATGACCATTTTGATGTTCCCTACAACCATTGCAGGGTTCTTCCCCAATAATGGTTTTGCGCAATGGATTACCAAAGTGCTCAGTTTCCAACATCCTTTGTATATTTTCTTATATGGCTTGTTGGTTGTATTGTTCACTTATTTCTACACTGCTGTATCCTTTAACCCTGCTGATGTTGCAGAAAACCTGAAAAAACAAGGCGGTTTTATTCCCGGACTTCGTCCAGGAAAACCAACTGCCGATTATTTGGACAGAGTTCTTTCCCGCATCACCATGGCAGGGGCAGCATTCCTTGCAATCATTGCGATTATGCCTAGTATTGCCATGGGGCTTACCGGCTGGAATTTGTATTTCGGCGGTACCAGCTTATTGATTGCCATTGGGGTAGCGTTGGATACAACAAAACAAATTGAAGCTCAAATGTTAATGCGTCATTATCAAGGGTTTATGAAATAGGCAAAGGAGGTAAGAAGATGCGAATCGTATTTTTAGGACCTCCTGGTGCTGGAAAAGGCACCCAAGCTGTGGAAATCGTTGAAAAGTTGGGTATTCCTCATGTGGCTACCGGCGATATGCTGAGAGCCAGCATCAAACAGGAAACACCTCTTGGTCTGGAAGCAAAAAAATATATGGACCAAGGTTTATTGGTTCCCGATGAAGTAACAATCCGTATTACCGGAGAACGAATTTCTCAGCCTGATTGCGCTAACGGTTTTTTGTTAGACGGTTTTCCGCGAACACTTGCTCAAGCTGAGGCATTGGATAAACTCCTTTCCGATTTGGGTATCAAATTGGATGCGGTTATCAATCTTCAAGTGCCTGAAGGGGTGTTGATTCCAAGACTGACCGGGCGCAGAGTTTGCAGAAATTGCGGCGCGTCTTTCCATATGGTATTTAATCCGCCGACAGCAGAAGGCGTATGCGACCGATGTGAAGGAGAGCTTTACCAAAGAAGCGACGATAACGAAGAAACGGCTGTAAATCGTTTGTCTGTTTACAACACGCAAACTGCTCCGTTAATCGCTTATTACCAAGAACAAGGCGTTCTGAAAAACATTGATGGAGAACAAGAAATCCATCAGGTATTGGTAAGTATTGGCAAAGCATTAGGGAAAAACTGGGCATGATAGAAATAAAAACAGATAATGATATCAAAAAAATGCGTTATGCCGGGCGTATCTTAGCAGAAACAATTGCTTTGGTAGGAGAACACGTAAAACCGGGCGTCACAACCGGGGAACTGGATGCGATAGCTGAACGGCATATTCGTAAAGCAGGGGCAAGACCTTGCTTTAAGGGATACGGTGGTTTTCCTGCCAGCATCTGTTGCTCGGTCAATGACGAAATCATTCACGGCATCCCCGGTGACAGAGCTTTATTGCCGGGAGATATTGTAAGCATTGACGCCGGTGTTGAAAAAGACGGTTTTTGCAGTGATAGCGCTAGGACCTTCGCTGTGGGAGAAATCTCCCCGGAGAACAAAAAGCTTTTGTCTGTCACAGAGGAAAGCCTATTGGAAGGTTTGAAGCTAGCTTGCGTAGGAAATCGTCTGGGAGATGTTTCTCACCGCATTCAAGAAATAATTGAAGCAGCGGGTTTTGGTGTGGTACGCAACTTTACCGGTCACGGTATCGGGAGAAACTTGCATGAAGACCCGGATGTACCCAATTATGGTGTAGCCGGCAGAGGCGTTCGCTTGACTCAAGGCATGGTCATTGCCATTGAGCCTATGGTAACGGTCGGCTCTCACAAAAATAAAACGTTATCTGATGATTGGACTGTGGTTACGTTGGATGGCAGCTGGGCGGCTCACTTTGAGCATACCGTTGCAATCACAGCGTCCGGACCGGAAATCTTAACCAAGTTGGATTGAGGTGTTTGAGATGGAGCAAGATTTGGCTGCAGATAATTTGGTTCTCGGTCAATTAGTAAAATCTAAAACAGGTCGGGACAAAGGGGCTTATTACTTTATTTGCGGTAAAAGCCAGGATGGCATCAGACTATTTTTGGCGGACGGACGGAAACGCCCCATAGAGAAACCAAAAATAAAAAACAGCCGTCATGTGCAAATGGTGCATTATGTTGCGCCGCTGCTCAAAGAAAAGCTGGAACAGCAGAAAACAGTGACAAATGAAGAAATCAGATTGAGTTTTAAGTCGTTGCCACAAGTAGAAGGCAATGCGTAAACAAGGAGGTCGGGGAGAATGTCCAAGCAAGACGGCATTGAAGTAGACGGCATCGTATTAGAGCCGTTGCCAAACGCAATGTTTACAGTGGAATTAGTGAATGGGCATAAAGTGTTAGCGCATGTATCCGGTAAAATCAGAATGAACTATATCCGCATTTTACCCGGGGATAAAGTAACGGTAGAGCTTTCGCCCTATGATTTGAAACGAGGCCGGATCACATACAGATACAAATAATGTAGCTGTGAAAAGGAGGGGAAGTTAAGTGAAAGTTAGAGCTTCCGTAAAACCAATTTGCGAAAAATGCAAAGTTATCAAAAGAAGAGGCAAGGTAATGGTGATTTGCCCCAATACCAAGCATAAACAAGTTCAAGGCTAAGAAAGAAATATTTGTTTGATGGAGGTGTACACAGTAGATGGCACGTATTGCTGGTATCGATTTACCCCGCGATAAAAGAATTGAGATTGCTTTAACCTATATTTTTGGCATCGGCTTAAAGACTTCTCAAAAAATCTTGGCTGCTGCAGGCGTAAATCCTGACACAAGAGTAAAGGATTTGACTGAAGCAGAAACTGATAAAATCCGTGATATTATCGCAGAAACCTATCAGGTAGAAGGCGACCTTCGCCGGGAAATCGCATTAAATATTAAGAGATTAAATGAAATTGGCTGCTATCGTGGTATTCGTCATCGCAGAGGTCTTCCTGTACGCGGACAACGGACCAAAACCAATGCTCGCACACGGAAAGGTCCAAAACGGACAATCAGCGGTAAGAAGAAAAAATAGTGAAAGGGGGTCTTTTAATTGGCACGGAAACAAACCCGGAGAAAAAAAGATAGAAAAAATATTGAGCAAGGTGTTGCACATATTCAATCTACTTTCAACAATACCATTATTACCATTACAGACAAAGCCGGTAATGCCGTAGCTTGGGCAAGCGCCGGTGGTTCCGGTTTCAAAGGTTCTCGTAAAAGCACTCCTTTTGCTGCACAGCTGGCTGCTGATACCTGCGCAAAAGAAGCAATGGAACATGGTATGAAACAAGTGGAATGTTTGGTGAAGGGACCAGGCGCTGGCAGAGAAGCTGCTATCCGTTCTCTGCAAGCAGCAGGGTTGGAAATCAGCATGATTAAAGACGTCACTCCTATCCCGCACAACGGATGCAGACCACCGAAAAGAAGAAGAGTCTAATAGGAGGTTAGTTGGATATGGCAAGAGATATGGTTCCAATTTTAAAAAGATGCAGAAGCCTGGGACTTGATCCCGTTTATCTCGGAATTGACAAAAAATCTAACAGACAGACTGTTAGAGGTAATCGCAAAAAAAGCGAATATGGTCTGCAACTCCAAGAAAAACAAAAAGCAAAATTCATCTATGGCGTACTGGAAAAACCTTTCCGCAACTACTTTGAAAAAGCCAGCCGCATGAAAGGTCAATCCGGTGAAAACTTAATGATTATGCTGGAAAGCAGACTGGATAATGTTATCTTCCGTCTGGGCTTTGCAAGAACCCGGAATGAAGCAAGACAGATTGTTGATCATAAACACATCAGTGTGAATGGCAAAACTGTTAACATTCCTTCTTACTTAGTAAAAGCTGGTGATGTCATTGAAGTACGGGAAAAATTCAAATCTTCCCAAAGATATCAAGATGTATTGGCTGTAACTGGCCATAGAGGGGTTCCTGCATGGCTCGAAGCTAATAAAGAAGCTTTGTCCGGCACTGTAAAAGCGCTTCCTGCAAGAGATCAAATTGATGTTCCTGTAGATGAAATGCTTATCGTAGAATTGTATTCTCGTTAATAGTATGCTTTTGATATAAGGAGGGCGAGAAATGTTTGGTATAGAAAAGCCCAAAATCCAGTGTGTGGAACTGTCTGATGACAAGAAATATGGTAAGTTCGTTGTAGAACCTATGGAAAGAGGCTATGGCATTACCTTAGGGAATTCTTTACGGCGCGTACTCTTATCTTCTTTGCCGGGAGCAGCTATTAGTGCAGTAAAAATCGAAGGTGTTTTACATGAGTTTTCTACCAGCCAAGGGGTGGTAGAAGACATTACAGATATTATCTTGAACTTAAAGGGATTAGCGGTGAAGATGTATGGCGATGAACCAAAAATCGTTTACATTGATGCCCAAGGCCCTGGTGAAGTCACCGGTGCTGATATCCAATGCGATGCAGATGTGATGATTGTCAATAAAGACCATCATATTGCCACCTTAAGTCAAGATGGTCATCTCTACATGGAAATCACTGTAGAAAAAGGCAGAGGCTTTGTTACTGCAGAGAAGAACAAAAAGGATGATCAGCCAATCGGTGTCATCCCGGTAGACTCTTTGTTCTCTCCTATCCTCAAGGTAAATTTCTCTGTAGAAGATACTCGGGTAGGACAGCAAACAGACTATGATAAATTAACTTTAGAAGTATGGACAGACGGCAGTATTTTGCCAGATGAAGCGGTAAGTAATTCTGCAAGAATTATTAGCGACTACTTGAAGTTATTTGTCGGACTTACAGAAAGTGTTCCGGATGAAGTAACACTTATCGAAAAAGAAGAAGAAAAGAAAGATAAACTCCTGGAAATGACCATTGAAGAGTTAGACCTTTCTGTTCGTTCTTACAACTGCTTGAAACGGGCAGGC
>CATIYQ010000130.1 GCA_949739465.1 uncultured Peptococcaceae bacterium
TTCTCACAACTCCCGTCTCCCCCAGAACGCCCGAGAGAGAGTAGCCTCATCTGCATATTCCAGGTCGCCCCCCACCGGGATACCGTGGGCAATCCTCGTTACCTTGATACCTAACGGCTTAATGAGCCGAGAGAGATAAAGCACCGTGGCGTCCCCCTCTACACTGGGGTTAGTCGCCATGACCACTTCTTTCACCTTACCTTCCTTGAGCCGCCTCATCAGCATATCAATGGTAAGCTGCTCCGGACCGATGCCTTCCATAGGCGAGATTGCCCCATGGAGCACATGATACCGCCCGTGGAACTCTCTGGTGTTTTCCAGCATGACCACATCCTTTGGCTGCTCCACCACGCAGAGAATGGTCTCGTCTCGGGTCTGGTCCTTGCACACCATGCAGGTATCTTCATCAGAAAGATTGCCGCAGATACGACAGCGGCTGATTTTCTTCCGCGCCTCTACAATGGCGTTACCTAAACCGTAAGCGTCCTGTTCCTTTGCCGAGAGCAGGAAGAAGGCAAGCCGCTGAGCAGACTTGGGTCCAATGCCGGGCAGCTTCATTAGGTAGTTGATTAAGTTGGTCATAGAAGGGGGATAATGATAATTCATCGTCTAGAACATTCCTCCGGGCATTTTCATGCCTCCTGTGATTTTCTGCATTTCACCAGCCGCTAATTCCTGAGATAAGCGCAAGGCTTCTTTCACCGCCGCCAGCACCAGGTCTTCTAACATTTCTACATCTTCCGGGTCAACGATTTCCGGATTAATTTTAATAGAAAGAATATCCTGTTTCCCATTGGCTACCGCCTGCACCATGCCGCCGCCTGCTGCCGCTTCCACTGTCATATCCACCAAATCTTCTTGTAATTTTGCCATATCAGCCTGCATTTTCTGCGCCTGCTTCATTAACTTTTGCATATTTCCGAAACCCATTTTTTGTCCTCCTCGTTTTTCACATTATCCTGTTTGTTTCTATCATATACCGAATGGGCTTGTCAGGTCAAAACTTTTTAATCGTCAAACTCTTCTATTTCCATACCGTCAAATGCATGACTCCAATCAGGTTCGTCCCCTTCATCAGCCTCATTAGGCGCGTCGACTATCGTCTTGCCGCTGCCAAAAGTTCCGTCTTCTTGAGGAATTGCCGCTCCGCCGCCCCAGGGCAATTCGTCCTTGTCGTCAGCAGCAAGAGGTGGCTCTTCCGGCGGCAGCCAGTCATTGGGCAAGGCAGTATCCGCTTCTTCTTGGGCAGCGACTGCCCCTATCTGCCCTTCCATACCGCATTGCAGCGTGATATCAGCGCCAAATTCTTTGCTGAGAATCGCTTCCACTTTTTCCTTATGTTTGGGCTGCATCATGGCTTCCATATGGATTTTGTATTTATCAGGGAAGGCAAGGTACAGCACACCGTCAGCAAATGCCGCTACCGCGCCCTCCCGCAAGAAGGCATAAGTGGTCACTTGCTGTTTGCGCACTTCGCTGAGAACCTGCTGCCATTGCCCCTTGATAGCCGCTAAAGTTACCGCTCCGCCGTTAAACGCTGTCCCAGGTTTTGCAGGGTTTCCGATTTGAGCAGGTTTTTCTGCTTTTGCCGCAGGTTTTGCAATGGGTTCTGCCGCGCCCCATGGCAGGTCGTCGTCTATGGTCTCTTTCTCAGATTTCGCCGCCGCTTTTTTCGGCGCAACAGGCACGTCGTCCCAAGGCGGCAAATCGTCTGTTTGGGATTTTTCTATCGTTTGAGCAGGCTTTGCAGGTTGGACCGGTCTTTCCGCTTTAGACACCGCTGCCGTTACAGCCTTCGCCTGGTTCACCATAACCTGCTTGACCGGTGTTACAATCTCCGCTGTCTGGGGCATCGCCGCTTTCAGGAGGGACAGCTCCAGCACGATACGGGGCTGCACCGCATAACGCAACCGGTAGTCCACTTCCCCCAAGATTTGCATAAGAGACAAAATCACCCCGTTATCCGGCAACGCTCCTTGGGCTAAGGCTCTGTCAACAGCGGCGTTTTTCTGGCTGTCAGGCATGAGCTGAAACAACGCCAAGCTACGAAAATGCTCTAACAAATCCTGTAAAAATTGACGTAAATCTTTCCCCTGCTGCACCAGTTGTTCGATGCCTTCCAAGAGGAAAGAGAGGTTTTGCTGATAGAGAGCGGCAGCCATTGCCGCGATAAAGTCGCCGTCCATTGCGCCTAAGACCATAGCTACCGTTTCTGCCGTCACCTCATTTTCAGCGAAACTAACGCATTGGTCCAGGAGACTCATAGCGTCACGGAGTCCCCCTTCCGCCTTTTTGGCGATAGCTTCCACCGCTTCCTGGGTAATGGCGATTTGTTCTTTTTCTGCCACTTCTTTTAGCCGCATAGCAATATCTACCAGGCTGATACGGCGGAAGTCGAACCGCTGACAACGAGACAGCACCGTAAGGGGAATCTTATGGGCCTCCGTAGTCGCCAAGATGAAAATCACATGAGCAGGCGGCTCTTCTAACGTCTTAAGCAGGGCGTTAAATGCCTCATTGGTGAGCATATGGACTTCGTCGATGATGTAGACTTTGAATTTTTCCTGAGCAGGAGCGTAACGTACCCGCTCCCGCAAATCCCGGATTTCATCAATGCCCCGGTTAGAGGCAGCGTCGATTTCCAGGATGTCCAGAGATTGCCCCTCTTTAATCCGTTTACAGGCTTCACATTCCCCGCAAGGCTCGCCGTTATGCAGGTCCAGACAGTTTACCGCCTGGGCTAAGATTTTTGCCGTACTGGTTTTCCCCGTTCCCCGCGGACCGCAAAAAAGATAAGCGTGAACGATACGCCCTGTTTCCAGCGCATGCTGCAATGTTTTGCTGATATGCTCCTGTCCCACCAGCTCGCCGAAGTCCCCGGGACGAAATTTTCGATATAACGCCGTATAGCTCATAAATATTCTCCTCTGTTTCCTCATCCATAACTGTATTTATTTCGCGGGAAAACGTCATTTTCCTGCCAAGAGAAAAAGAAGAGGAGACAGCCGCAGCTATCCCCTTCCTTAAAAAATATAAAAATACTGCTGCGCACCTCTGCTCGAGATAGACCTCCAAGCGTTACCCAAGCAGTTAACTCAAACCGGGTTTCCCCACGGCACACAAACGGAGCCGCTTACCGCTGCTTCCTTCCGGACCTGACGGGGTTCACGGCGGTTTATTGCGCAGGACCCAA
>CATIYQ010000131.1 GCA_949739465.1 uncultured Peptococcaceae bacterium
ATTGCTGCGGGGTATTCCTCAAAACGTGCGAATTCGCAGGGGGTTCACCTGCTCTCTATCCCTGAGATTCAGGCAGAAGTAAGGCGGCGCAAGGCGGAAATCTCTGCGGGACTACGAATTTCCGCCGAACGAGTACTGTGGGAAATGGCGGCACTTGGATTTTCCAACATTTTTGATTATGTTGAAGTCATAGACGGGGAACTTCGCCTAAAAGAACTTCCACCCGAAAAGCAAGGTGCCGTTTCCAGTATCAAGATTACAAAGAACGGCACGGAAGTCAAGCTACACGATAAATTGAAAGCGTTGGAATTCCTCGCCAAATATACAGGGCTAACAGACCATAAAGCAAATACAGAGACGCAAAATAATCTTTTTGAAATGATTGACGCTTGTGGTAAAAGCGCAAATTTTGATGATATTCCAGAACTCAATGGAGATTGGCAACCATAAACAAGCCTACGGTCTCCCACATCAAGTTTTCTTTCTTTTGGAGTATAAACCTACTCTGTAAAAACGGAGCTGATATAGGACGCCGTAGGTACTCCAAATTCAGGGGCTCGCGAATCTTACTATTTGCGATAATATAGATAAAAAGGCAAAACAGGAGGCAAATGTTATGCCAGTATATAAGGACAAGGACCGCGGAACGTGGTATTGCTGTTTCTACTATACCGATTGGCAAGGGGAACAGCAGCGTAAAACAAAGAGAGGTTTTACTAAACAGAAAGACGCCAAAGAATGGGAACGCGCTTTTCTTGACAAATTGCAGGAAAATCCGCAAATGACAATGGCAAGCCTAATTTCTCTGTATAATACAGATATGGCAAGCCGACTCAGGGTGTCAACCATGAACAACAAGGAGCACCTAATAAGGACAAAGATTTTGCCTTATTTCGGCAAAATGAAAATCAGCGACATTAAAGCAACAACGGTTCGACAATGGCAAAATCAGCTCATGGGTGACGAGTACGCCGAAACATACCTAAAAGCAATCAATAATCAGCTTTGCGCGATTTTTAACTACGCCGTTAAGTATTATGGTCTAAAAGAAAATCCTTGTCATAAAGCGGGGAGCATGGGGCGCAAACACGCAAAGGAAATGCAGTTTTGGACAAAAGACGAATACATTAGATTTGCCGCAGCAATCGAGGACAAACCACAAATGCACTCAGCGTTTCAAGTCCTTTACTGGTGCGGCATACGGGAAGGCGAACTCTTAGCCTTGACCAAAGATGATATTGACTTTGAGGGAAACACCATAACGATCAATAAATCCTATCAGCGAATTGGCAAGAAAGATATTATTACGGAGCCCAAAACTCCGAAAAGCAATCGGATTATCGCTTTGCCGAATTTTCTTTGCGAAGAACTTAAAGAGTATATCTCACACATCTATGATAATGGGCGCATTTTCCCATTAACCAAGCATGCCCTATACAGAGAAATGATTCGAGGTAGCAGCCAGAGCGGAGTTAAAAAGATTAGAGTGCATGACCTCAGACATAGCCACGCCTCATTACTTATCGAACTCGGCTTTTCGCCACTCTTGATAGCCGAACGACTCGGCCATGAGAACATAGAAACGACCCTCAATACCTACTCCCATCTATACCCGCACAAGCAAGGAGAACTTGCTCAAACTCTGGACTCCCTGCTGAAAACCTGATTTCAGCGCCATAACAGCATCGCGGCTATCATCAAAAGAGCCAGAAAGCCTTGCAAATAAAGGCTTTCGGGCTTTCTTCTGTTTATTCCCACTCAATAGTAGCGCAAGGCTTTGGAGAAAGGTCATAGCAAACGCGGTTGACATTGGCTACTTCTGCTAAAATGCGCTTAGTAATTTTTTGTAATACCTCCCAAGGGAGCTCTTCAATGCTTGCCGTCATAGCGTCTACGGTGTTAATGGCGCGGAGGATGACGGGATATTCAAAGCAGCGGGCGTTGTTTTTCACCCCGACAGATTTGAAGTCCGGTACGATGGTGAAGTATTGCCATACTTTCTTATCTAGGCCTGCAATATGAAATTCTTCTCTTAGGATAGCGTCAGACTCTCTCACTGCTTCTAATCGTTCTCTCGTGATGGCGCCTAGGCAGCGTACCCCTAAGCCTGGTCCCGGGAAGGGCTGACGATAAACCATTTCAGCAGGGAGTCCTAGCTCTACACCGCAAGCGCGTACTTCATCTTTAAATAACATTTTTAATGGCTCTACCAAAGCGAAGTTTAAGTCTTCCGGAAGTCCGCCTACGTTGTGGTGGGATTTTACCACTTTGGCGGTTTTGGTGCCGCTTTCGATGATGTCAGGATAGATAGTACCTTGTCCTAAGAAGGAGATGCCGTCTAATTTTTTCGCTTCTTCGGCAAAAACATTGATGAATTCTGCACCAATGATTTTTCGCTTTTGTTCTGGGTCGGAAACATTTGCTAATTTACCTAAGAAACGTTCCGTGGCGTCTACATAAATCAGGTTTGCTTTCAATTGATTTTTGAAGACTTCAATGACGCTTTCCGATTCGCCTTTGCGCATCAAGCCGTGATTCACATGGACGCAAGTCAGCTGGTCGCCGATAGCGCGGATGAGAAGGGCGGCAACGACGGAACTGTCCACACCGCCGGAGAGGGCTAAAAGCACCTTTTCTTTACCGATTTGCTGCCGCAATAATTCCACTTGGTCGGCAATGAAGTTTTTCATACTCCAGTTTGCTTCCGCTTTACAGGTATCAAAGACAAATTTCTTCAAAGAGGATTGAGACCAGTTAGCGATTTTCTCTCCCTTGGCGGCTTTTTGGTGGTCAATGGCAAGGATAGGATAGTCTGCTTCATATATTTCTGCGGCAACGTCAATGGGCGCGCCGTCTACAACGCGGTTTTCTCCGCCGTTTAAGATGATACCTTTTACATTAGGCAGGGCTTTTAACGCTGCCAAAGTAATGTCGTGGGGATAGATTTCACTGTATACGCCTAAGTCGCGGATGGCGCGGGCGAGAACGGTGTTTTTGGTGCTTCCTAAGTCCAGGATTACAATCATATCTTGTTTCATGGGAGTCGTCCTTTCTTATTTTGTTTATGAAGAAAAGCATAGGCAGAGCATGAGCCTATGCTTTTTGTTGCCTTTGTTTCAGGGCAGCGTCAATAAACCCTGCAAAAAGAGGGTGAGGTCGGTTTGGACGGGAAAGAAATTCCGGGTGGAATTGCCCTGCCACAAACCAAGGATGGTCTTTCAGCTCTACGATTTCCACCAAATCTCTTTGAGGATTTACTCCTGCGATAATCATGCCGGCGTCTATAAATTCCTGACGGTATTTGTTGTTAAACTCATAGCGGTGGCGGTGCCGTTCCATGACTTCCGGCTCACCATAGGCAGCATAAGTTTTTGTACCGGGTGTTAAGGCACAGGGGTATTGTCCTAAGCGCATAGTGCCGCCCATCTGGGTGATGTTGTTTTGGTCCGCCATTAAGTCGATAACGGGATGAGCGGTCTGTTCGTCTACCTCGGAGGTATTGGCGTCTTTCCAGCCTAATACATTGCGGGCAAACTCAATGACTACCATGTGCATGCCATAGCAAATGCCTAAGAGAGGGATTTTATGGGTGCGGGCAAACTGTGCGGCTAAGATTTTCCCTTCAATGCCCCGCTTACCGAAACCGCCGGGGAGCAAAATGCCGTCCATAGCGGCGAATTGTTTGTCCATGTTTTCCGTAGTAACGTCTTCCGATTGTACCCAATGAATATTTACTTTTTTCTGATAAGCGGCGCCTGCATGGGTCAAGGACTCTACAATGCTTAAGTAAGCGTCGTGGAGTTCGATATATTTGCCCACTAAGGCAATATTTACTTCCCCGGTGGGATTTTTGATGTTGGCAACGATTTGCTGCCACTCTGCAAGGTCCGCTGCCGGCGCGTCAATACCGAAAGATTCTACCACAATGTCGTCGATGCCTTGGGCATGAAGAATGAGAGGTACTTCATAAATGGTTTCAGCGTCGGGGCTTTCCAATACATGGTTGAGCTTTAAATTGCAGAAACTTGCAATCTTTTGTTTCTGTTCCGGACTTAGCGAATGAGAGGTACGGCAAACGACGATGTCAGGCTGGATGCCCATGCCTTGCAAGGTGTTAACGCTGTGCTGGGTGGGTTTTGTTTTTGCCTCGCCTGCCGCTTCTAAATAAGGCACTAAGGTCAGGTGGACGAAAAAACAATTTTCTCTGCCCACTTCCCATTGGAATTGGCGCAAGGCTTCTAGATAAGGTTGTCCTTCGATATCGCCGACAGTGCCGCCGATTTCTACAATATTCACATCAGATTGATTGGCGTTGATGTTATCGAAAATGGCTTGTTTGATGCGGTTGGTTACATGAGGGACGATTTGAATGGTTTCGCCGTTAAAGTCTCCTTGGCGTTGCTTTTCAAACAAATCCCACATAATCCGTCCGGTGGTAATGGTGGAGAGCTGAGAAAGGGGCTCGTCAATGAACCGTTCATAGTGCCCTAAGTCCAGGTCTGTTTCTGCGCCGTCAGCGGTGACGAACACTTCGCCGTGTTGATACGGGTTCATAGTGCCGGGGTCCATATTAAGATAGGGGTCCATTTTTTGCATGGAAACCTTCAGTCCCCTTGCTTTTAAAAGCCGTCCTAAAGAGGAGGCTACGATGCCTTTGCCCAGGGCGGATGCAACGCCGCCGGTGACAAAGATGATACGCGTATTCATTGCCTTACACATCCTTACCGTCTCTCTGATTTTGAATAATCTCTCTAACTTAATAAGTTTAAATAATTTCTTCTATTGGTGTCAATAGGAAAATAGAAAAAGAGCTGGGAAATTTGGGAAAATTTTTCGAAGAAGGGGAAATCTGTCGAAAAGCAAGAGAGCGGTGCTAAGAATCGGGCGCTTTTCATATATCTAAACAAGTGTTGCTTGAAAGTTGGTTGAAAGAGGGGGCTTTTCTATATGAAGAGGTGTTTTGTGTTCTTTGCGGGAAGAACGGAAAGATGTCGGCAGCGGCTGAAAACCTTTGGCTTGTTGGTGGCTTGCGGCGTTTTCCTGGGGGTGGTGAGTGGTCTTTATGGGGTCATGTCGGACCGTCTCTGGCAGAGCGTCAGCAGAGAGACACAGCTCTTGCCTATTTCCCGTGTAGCAGACGCAGGGAATCTGGTAGGGCTTTCCTTTGATGTGGCATGGGGCGAGGACCAAACAGCAGAAATCTTGGAGGTGCTGGATATTTACGGTATTCATGCTACCTTCTTTGTAACCAACAGTTGGCTGGAGACTTATCCTGAGCTGGTAAAGGAAATCCATTCTCGCGGTCATGAGCTAGGGCTGCACTCCGCCACGCACCCTTATTTCTCCTCCTTGAGCAAAGATGGTATGAAAAAGGAATTAAAGGAAAACAGCCGAGCGGTGGCAAGCCTGACAGGACAAGAGGGCAAGTTCTTCCGTCCGCCTTATGGCGACTATAACAATAATGTGTTGGCAGTAGCGGGGGATCTGGGGCTGGTGACCGTTTCCTGGTCCGTGGACGGTGGCGATTGGCAGGATATCTCGGCGCGGAAAATCTGCAAAAATGTGCTGGAACAGACAAAAGCAGGAGACATCGTCATGCTGCAAAACAACAACAAAGAGACGGTTACTGCCTTAAAGGAAATCTTAAACGGTTGGCAGAGCCAAGGACTGCGCCCTGTACCACTAGGGGCGATGGTGCGTTTGGACGATTATTTTGTGGACTATGATGGCGTGCAAAAGGGTAGCGGCAGCAGGGAACAAGATTGACGAGAAATCTTCAAAAATTTCTTAAAATTTTCCATTGTCCGGGAAAATCAGACAGACACAATGGCGCAATCTCCACATAAGATAGAGTAACAGCAGCAGAAGAAATTTTACTTGCCCCGTTTAAGACGGTGGAAAACGGGGAATCCTAATGATAAGCGCGGAAGAAAAAATAAGAGGTAAGGCGGTGTCTCCATGGAGAGAAAACAAAGAACAGCCGATAGGGGAGAGTTGGCGGTGGGAAAGGTGAATCAGCGCAAATGTGCAACCCATTGTCATAAAGAGGGGGCGACCCTTTTGCCCCATTGTATTGTTTGCGGAGAAATCCCGGAGGGGGGCATTATGGGCGGCATTTTCCTTCAGGGTCAATTTCTCTGCGATGATTGTGAGCGGCAGATTGTCGCCCTGGACGGCGATAGGTTACCCCAAGAGGAATATCAGGCGGTAGCCGATAAGCTGAAAGGCTTATGGAAAATGGCGTAACTTATAGTCGCCCGGGCGGAATGTAGATGTGGCAAATATAGGGTAATAAAAAAGGACTTGCAATTTTTATTGCAGGTCCTTTTTTTATTTGAAATTAGGCGGGGCAGCAGTCGTAACCTAGGTTAAAGAATATCCAGAGATTCTTTTCAAAGGGGGCGTAAAGCCGTTTGTGGAGCTGGTCCAATTTAATGAGCCGATTTTGGAGGTATTCTGTCTCTAAAGAATGGAGCAGGTCTTTAAATACCAATTCCTGACCTTTTTTGAAATCTTGAAACCGCTGACTGTTTTTGATGTCGGACAGATAGAATTTGTAGGCAATATTCTTATCCATTTCCCCGTCTAATTTGGCGTCTCTGCCTGCAATATATGCTAGCTTAGGGTCAAAGAAGTCGGTTTCCTCGTTTTGCAAATTTTTGTAGTTTTCCCAAAGGATGACTGCTATTTGGCTGTTTAGGGCTTTTTGCACCTGAGCGCAATAAGTGTCATAGAGATCATAGGAACACAGCTGCTCATTTTCTTGTCTATTCTCCTCGATGACCAGCTCCATGAGGCGGTCGAGACAGTTTTTGGCGATAGGGCTTAGTTTTACCATGGTTTTCATGGTGTCCATGATTATCAACTCCTAAAAATAGTTTATGTGCATGGTTATTTGTTACGGAAATTCGGAATATTGGGGAATTAAAATTGCTACTCTAAAGGTATATTTCGGTTAATCGGAATAAATCTTTAGTAATAGCAAGGTAGTGGTTATAAATGAATGAAAAATACGGTCAGATACTTGTTAAAAGGATAGAGTCTTTTATGAAAAAACGAGGACTCACTCAGTATCAGGTGGCTGTGATGAGTGGAATTAGACATTCTACGCTTAGCGATATTATGAGTGGAAAAACTTCTAACCCCAGAATCCAAACCCTGCATAAGATTGCCCTAGGCTTCAGCATGACGTTGGCAGAGTTTTTGGACTTTGAAGAGCTGAATAACTTTTCTTTTGACGAATAGGCTTTTAGGTACTTTATTGCTTTGCAGGAATACCTCTTTCCAGAGAATTACACTAAAAAGAAGGGGGTATCCTCCTCTATTATAGGCGTATTTATGCTAAAATGTAGTCATGAGTTAAAGAGGAGGGGATTGTGAAGTGCTTAGCTATGGTCCGTTATGGAAAACGATGAAAGATAGAAAAGTTACCACATATACTCTCATTTATAAAAAGGGATTTAGTGCGGCTACAATTACCAGTTTACGGAAAAATAAATCTATCACCATGTATACACTGGGGCGGCTGTGTGAGATATTAGAGTGTACCCCCAATGATATTGTAGAGTTTCTTCCAGATAAAAAATAAAAAAGCCAAGGAACAAATAATAAATGTTCTTTGGCTTTTTATTTGTCTCTAAATGTGTTACAATAGGACAGAATAAAATGGAAATTTGTGTGCGGAAAAATCCGTTTGTTTGGAGGTATATTTGTGGTAACCATAGCAGAGATGAAACAATCGTTAACTGCGGCTTTACGGGAAGCGGCAGAGAGGGGAAAACGGGAAGGCGTGTTTTCTTATGAAACCCTGCCTGACTTTGTCTTAGAAATCCCTCGGGATAAAAACCATGGAGACTTTGCCGCTAATTTGGCGTTGGTTCTTACCAAGCAGGCGAAGATGCCGCCCCGCCAAATCGGCGAATATCTGATAAACACGCTTTCCACCGCGGAACAGAAAGAAAAGCTCTATATCGAAAAAATGGAGCTGGCTGGTCCCGGTTTCATCAATTTCTATTTGCAGCCCAAATGGCTCACAGAGGAAATCAAAAATATTTTAGCCCGCGGTGACAAGCACGGCGACTGCAACTTGGGTATGGGGCAAAAAGTGCAAATCGAATTCGTCAGCGCTAATCCTACGGGAGAACTGCACATGGGCAATGCCCGCGGGGCGGCATTGGGCGATTCTCTTGCTAATATTCTGGCGGCTTGCGGTTATGAAGTGAGTCGGGAATATTACATTAATGACGCCGGCAATCAAATCGTTAAATTCGGTCTTTCCTTGGAGGCTAGATATTTACAGCTGTTAGGGGAAGATGTGGAATTTCCCGAAGACGGCTATCATGGGGAAGACATCACCCGCACCATGGAAGAATTTATTGCCGAGCAAGGGGATAAATATAAAGATGTAGATGAAAACCTCCGTCGGGAAATGCTGACCGCATACGCCCTGGAAAAGAAAATCACCGCTATTCGGGAAGGGCTGTTGCGGTTTGGCGTGAAATACGACGTGTGGTTCAGCGAACAATCTCTCCACGACAGCGGCGCTATTACCGAGGTGATTCAGCGGTTGCAGGAAAAAGGCTGCATCTATGAAAAGGACAGCGCTCTTTGGATTAAAGGGGACGTGTTGGGTGATGAGAAAGACGAAGTTATCGTTCGCGCCAACGGCATTCCCACTTACTTTGCGGCGGATATTGCCTACCATGAAAATAAATACAGCAGAGGTTTTGACCGAGCTATCAACATCTGGGGCGCAGACCATCATGGTCATGTGGCCCGTATGCAGGGGGCAATGGAGGCATTAGGCTATGACAGGGAACGTCTTCATGTCATCCTCATGCAGCTGGTGCGGCTCATTCAAGGGGGCGAAGTGGTGAAAATGTCCAAACGGACAGGCACTTATGTGACCCTGGAAGAGCTGATGGACGATATTGGCGTGGACGCGGCAAGATTTTTCTTCTGTATGCGCAGCGCTGACAGCCAATTGGATTTTGACTTAGACTTGGCAAAGGCCCAATCTGCCGATAACCCTGTCTTCTATGTGCAATACGCCCACGCGCGGATTCACAGTATTTTAGCGCAAAATGCTGAAGAGGGCTTTGTATTGCCTGATTTAGATAAAACAGATTTTAGTTTACTGACCCATGAAAGCGAAATTGATTTGATTCACAAGCTCATGGAATTACCGGAAGAAATCAGTTACAGCGCGGTTCATTTAGAGCCTTATCGCATTGCTGTATACGCCCAGGATTTGGCGGCGTTATTCCATGGTTTTTATACCAACTGCCGGGTGCTGGGGGTAGACAATAGCTTGCGGGCAGCGAGACTTTGGCTGGTTTCCGGGGTTGCTACGGCTATTGCCAAATGCTTGGGCATCTTAGGGGTATCTGCGCCGAAAAAGATGTAATAGATGTAACGGGAAACGACCTTGACGGTAGATAAGAAACGATTTAAAATAAATAAGTTAATGATAAAACAGGAGGAAGGGACATGTCCAAACATATTTTTATCACCGGCGGTGTGGTATCATCTCTGGGGAAAGGGCTGACTGCTGCCAGCTTAGGCAGGCTGTTAAAATCCAGAGGATTAAAAGTCGCCATTCAAAAATTAGACCCTTATATGAACTTAGACCCGGGCAGAATGAGTCCTTATCAGCATGGGGAAGTGTTTGTTACCGACGACGGTGCGGAAACTGACTTGGACTTGGGGCACTATGAGCGGTTTGTGGACATCAGCCTTACCAAGCGGAGTAGTGTGTCTGCAGGGAATATTTATTGGTCGGTGCTTTGTAAAGAACGGCGGGGCGATTATCTGGGTGGCACAGTGCAGGTCATTCCTCACATCACCAATGAAATCAAACAGCGGGTGCTGGACCTGGCAGAGGAAAGCCAGGCAGACGTTGTTATTACCGAAATCGGCGGCACGGTAGGGGATATTGAAAGCCAGCCTTTCCTAGAAGCCATTCGCCAAATCAAACGAGATATCGGCAGAAAGAACATCGCCTATATCCATGTGACGTTAGTTCCTTACATCTCGGCGGCAGGCGAACCCAAAACCAAGCCTACTCAACACAGTGTAAAGACATTGCGGAGCATCGGTATTCAGCCGGACATCGTGGTATGTCGTGCAGAACGTCCCTTAACCTCTGAAATGATAGATAAAATCGCTCTTTTCTGCGATATTGATAAAGAGGCAGTGATTCCTGCCATTGACGTGGACAACCTTTATCAACTTCCTTTGGAGCTGGAAAAAGAAGGCTTGGACGATATCGTCCTGGATACCTTGGGCCTTTCTGCCGGTTCTGTACAAATGGACGACTGGAAAGCCTTTTGTAATAAGGTAGAACACATTACCAAAGGTGTGGATATTGCCCTGGTCGGGAAATATGTAGAGCTGAAAGACGCATATCTTAGCTTAAATGAAGCGTTGCGCCATGCAGGCTTTGCTCATGATGTGAAGGTGAATATTCGCTGGGTCAACGCTACGGACTTATGTGAAGAAAACCTTCAGCGCGAACTGGCAGGCGTCAGCGGCATTTTGGTTGCCAGCGGCTTTGGTCCCCGGGGAACAGAAGGCAAAAAACTGGCGGCACGTTTTGCCCGTGAACATAACGTACCCTTCTTAGGTATCAACATGGGTATGGAAATGGCTGTGGTAGATTTTGCTCAAGAAGTGGTGGGCTTAAAAGACGCCAACAGCTTGGAATTTAACGAAAAAACAGCATATCCTCTCTTTGTTATGGCGGAGCGGGTAGATAAATCGGGGCAACCTGCCGATACTATGCGGTTAGGCAGCTGTGTGACCAAACTGGTAGCAGGGACGAAAGCAGCCGCTGCTTACGGCGATGTTGCGGAAATCCAAGAACGGCATCGTCATCGCTATGAGTTTAATCCTGTTTATTTACAACAATTGGCAGAAGCGGGCATGGTATTTTCCGGCTTTTCCGGAGAACATAACTATGTGGATATGATAGAGCTCAAAGACCACCCTTGGTTTGTGGGCTGTCAATTTTTACCGGAATTTAAATCCCGACCGTTGACGCCTCATCCTCTTTTGGTGGCGTTTATCGGGGCGGCGTTAGCTCAAAAATAAAAAGAACACTCGTCCTCTTGGGGAGGGCGAGTGTTTTATCAGCATATTGACGATAGGACGATAGGAGGCAATAGGAGCATTGGAACAAGCATTGCAAAGGGAACAATGGGAAGAGACAGCAACGGTGGCTGTAAGAGAAATTACCATAGAGGAAAAGGAACGGTTTAACAGCTTCTTGGCTACATGTGCCAAAGGACATGTTTTACAGACTTGGGAATGGGGCGAACTGAAAGCAAAAACGGGCTGGAGTCCCATTCGTCTAGTAGCGGAGCGGCAAGGCGAAATCGTGGGGGCAATTTCCGTCTTAAAGCGTCTTGTGCCTACGGGGAAATGGTGCATTTTCTATGCGCCCAGAGGTCCTGTCCTTGCTATCGAGGAGCAAGACGTATGGGAGGCGCTCCTGGCAGGCGTGAAAGAACAGGCGAAGAAACACAACGCTATTTTCTTGAAAATCGACCCTGATGTGAAAGACGACGACGCTCTTTGGCATGAACGGATTGAGGGCGCAGGCTTTCGTCCCGTGGATAAAGGACCGGGATTTGAGGGGGTGCAGCCGCGCTTTGTATTCCGTCTGGATATTAGCCCCGATGAAGAAACCCTTCTTGCTAACTGTCACCAGAAGACCAGATATAACATTCGCTTGGCAGAAAAACGCGGTGTGGAGATTCAGGAAAACGCCCCTCGCGAACAATTAAGAGTCTTTTATGATATCTTATCGGAAACGGCCAGTCGGGATAAATTTTTAATCCGTCCCTTCAGTTACTATGAAGCCTTTTATGATTTACTTGTGCCGCAGGGCTTAGCAGAGATGTTCCTTGCCACTTATGAAGGGCAGGTTATTGCGGGGACCCTTGCTTTTAAGCTGGGAGATAAAGCCTGGTATATTTATGGCGCGTCCTCTAACGCCCACCGTAATGTGATGCCCAATTATCTCATTCAATGGAAGATGATTTGCTGGGCAAAGAAACACGGCTGCACCATGTATGACTTCCGCGGCGTGCCGGGCGATGTGGACGAAAACCACCCGCTCTATGGCTTGGTAAAATTCAAACGGGGTTTTAACGGGGAATATACCAAATTTCTCGGGGAATACGATTTGATTTATAAGCCTATGGTCTATCGTCTTTATAACTTTGCTGAGCCCCTCTATCAAAAGACGGTGCGGAAAGTGATTAATCTGAAAAAGCGTTTGCGGGGCAAGAAAAAATAGGCGGTGACAAATATGGGTTACAGCAAGTGGATTGAAGTGAATACGGATTGTATCTGTCATAACTTGCAGGAAATCAAAACCCTGGTGGGCGCGGAAACCAAAGTCATGGCGGTGGTAAAAGCAAACGCCTATGGTCACGGCGGCGTTGGCGTGGCAAAGGCTCTCGCCTATGGGGGAGCGGACGCTTTTGCTGTGACTACTGTAGAAGAAGGACAGGAGTTAAGAGAGGCCGGTATTACCTTGCCTATCCTGGTCTTTGCGCCTATGCTCCCTGACCAATGTGGCGATATGAAACAGTGGGGGCTTATGCCCAGCATTGACCGGGACGAAACCCTTCTTGCCTGGCAGGCAGCGGCAGGGGGAGACTTCCACCTGAAGGTGGACACGGGAATGCATCGCGTGGGGGCGACGCCTGACGACGCCCTTGCTTTGGCAAGGCTGAGCGCGTCTCTTTCCGAGGTAAATCTTGCAGGGATATACTCTCACCTGGCTACTGCTCAGCAGCAAGATATTTCCGGTTGCCAAAAGCAAATTGCTGTTTTTCGAAAGCTATTAGATGATTTGACAGCGGAGGGCATTGATTATGGACTTGCCCACTTGGCGAACAGTGCAGCCCTTATTAAGTTGCCTGAAACAAGGTTTGACATGGTGCGGGCGGGAACGATTCTTTACGGGCAATACCCGGCGGAAACGCCTCATGTTTTAAGTTTGCAAGACCCCTGGCAGGCAAAGGGACGGCTGGTAGAGGTGAAGACGGTGGCTGCTGGCGGTGCCATCGGTTATGGCGGCGAATATCAATGTAAAAAAGCGGAGCAAGTAGGGGTTATTCCCTATGGCTATGCAGACGGCTTTAACGTCATTGCCAACACCCGTCCCGCCACCATTCGCAGTACTTTTCGTGATATCTTAAAAGCCTTGGCAAAAGCGGCGGGAAAATATGGAGCCGTCTATGTGAAGATAAACGGCAAATCTGTGCCTGTAGTGGGACGTATTGGTATGCAGCTGACTTCCGTGTCTTTGGACGGTGTTGATGCGGCGGTCGGTGACGAAGTATCTGTTCCGTTGCGGAGAACCACGGCAAATCTTGCCATTCCACGGGTTTTTATGGGAGAGATTGCAGAGAGATTGCAGTTAAACAGCGGACAGCAAAAACAACATAGCTGAGACTGGCAGGAAAAAGCGTCGAAAAGCGAGAATATAACCAGATAAAGAAAAATGAGGTGCCCTATGGCGACAACAGATGTATTTTTTATGGCGCGCTGTCCCCATTGTGGGGAAGTCATCTTGCATCGGCAGGTTTCCGTATTTGCTATTCAGGGGAAAGGAAGCATGTTTCTTTCCTGTTCCTGCGGTTTTTTGCTTGCCGTTATAGCGCCTCAGGGGCAGAAACATTATGCTGTGGAGGTTTGGAGCGACTGCTGCGAAGAACCTCATCGTTTTATTTTTACCTTAGGACAGTTGTTAAAAAACAATCTTGCTCTTTCTTGCAGCCGGACAGACGTACACTTGGGCTACCTGGGAGACAGGGAAAGTATCCTTGCCGAGGTGATAGAGACGGATGTGTTGTCTCTTACCGAGGGGGTCTCTCTCTGGGATTTCTTTGCTGACATTCAAGTGATGACGGCAGTGCTGAAGAAATGTTATCGGCTTTTGGCAGCAGGAAAAGTTCAGTGTCATGGTTGCGGCGCTGATATTGACGTGCGGATTTATCGGGACAGAGTTGGTATCCATTGTCCCTATTGCGGCAACGGCGGTTATTTACCTGCTGCAAAAGAACAGGATAGCCTTCTCATGGAGCAGGCGGAAGGTCTGATTCTGGAAAAAGAAGGTATCAATATTGTTTATGGGAATATGATGAAATAAAAATAATAAAAACAATAAGTATATGGAGGTAGAGATTATGGCATTGGTATCTATGGTAGACTTACTGAAAAAAGCCCAAAAAGGCGGTTATGCAATCGGAGCGTTTAACTGCAACAACATGGAAATCGTTCAGGCGATTATCGCAGCGGCGGAAGCAGAAAACGCACCCGTTATTGTCCAAGCTAGCCAGGGGGCAATTAAATACGCAGGCATTGAATACATTGCCGCTATGACAAAACTTGCGGCGGAACACGCTTCTATCCCTGTTTGTCTTCATTTAGACCATGGGACAGGCTTTGACCAGGTGATGCAATGTATTCGCAATGGATTTTCTTCTGTGATGATTGATGGTTCTAAATTGCCCCTGGAAGAAAACATTGTTCTCACCAACCGCGTATTGGATGTAGCGAGAGCTACCGGTGTTTCCGTTGAGGCGGAGTTGGGCAAAATCGGCGGCACGGAAGACGACATCACCGTCAGCGAAAAAGAAGCCATGTATACAGAGCCGGAAGAGGCAAAATATTTTATCGACCATTGTAAAGTAGACGCATTGGCTATCGCTATCGGCACAGCGCACGGTCAATACAAAGGCATTCCCAAACTGGACTTACCACGCTTGGAAAAAATTGCCGGTATGTTGGATACGCCTATCGTGCTTCACGGCTCTTCCGGCGTGCCGGACGACGCCATTCGCGCCGCCATTGAACGGGGCGTTTGTAAGGTAAATATTGACACCAATATTCGAGAAGCCTTTATGGCAGGGGTGAAAGAGGCGCTGGCTGCAAATCCTTCCGAAATCGACCCAAGGAAGGTATTAGGACCTGCTAGAGACAGAATGATTGCCATTGTCAGAGAAAAGATTCGTCTCTTCGGCAGCAGCAACCAAGCTTAACCGTTTTTTATATAAGAAAACAAATAAAAAAGATACAGCTTTTATCGGTTGTATCTTTTTTATTTTAAATTTTCTTTTGGATAAAAAAGCAATTTTGACCCATACTAAGATTGTAAGAAATGAGAGAAAAAGAGAGAAATTAGAAAAGGAGGTTTTATCCATATGAGACAGAAGAAAGGAAAAAAATTTTTTTGCAGATTGATGATAAGTACTGTCGGTTTGTGGCTTGGTGCGTCTTTGGCAATGACATCGCCTGCCCTTGCCGCCGACTCTGAATATAAAATCGCTTATCGGGTAAGAACAGGCGATACTTTCCAATCTATCGGCAACCGTTACGGCGTTTCTTGGGAATTGGTGGCGGCGATGAATAATATTTCCGCCCCCTATGAATTGAAACCGGGACACCAAATCTATATTCCTCGGGATTTGCAGCAGGAAATCGTTGTAGCGAAAGGAGACACGCTGTGGGATCTTTCCCGTAAATATGATGTGGATTTAGGCACGCTGATGGTCTATAACGGCTTGTATGCGGGAGATGTTCTCAGTGTGGGACAAGTGCTTTATGTACCATATAACAGCACGGCAGGTGAACCTGTCATCACTGCTTCTGCTCAGGCGGTAGCCAGCCGCAGCGCCGCCACGGTGAATTACCGTTCGACCGCAACAAAGAAATCTACATCGAATTCGAGTATTGCTGTTTCTGCCGGCAAAGGAGGTTGGACCTTGCCCATTAAGGGTACGGTAACCTCTGAATATGGCAAGCGAAAAAGCGGCAGCCACCATGGTATTGATTTAGCTGCGCCTACTGGAACAACTATTAAAGCGGCAAAAGGAGGCACAGTGCTTCATAGCGGTTGGTACAATAATATTTATGGTAACGCGGTCATTATCGACCACGGCAACGGACAGAAAACTCTTTACGCCCATTGCAGCAAAACCACGGTAAAAGAAGGCGCGACGGTGGCGGCGGGCGCGGCTATCGCCAAAGTTGGCTCGACGGGCAACTCTACCGGTCCTCATGTTCACTTTGAGATTTATATTGATGGTAAGACGGTGAACCCGAGAAATTATTTGAAATTTTAAAAAATCGTCGGAGGAAAAAGAATGCTTGTGAAGGGACAAGCGTTCTTTTTTTATTGTCTGAATTGTGGTAAAATAGGGGCAAAAGGAGGCGGGCGTATGATATCTTTGTTATTTGCTCAGAAAAACGGGGAGCTGCTGGATTTTCCCGATTTACAAATGGCGGCGCGTCTGGGCAACGAGTTGGTCATGCCGGAGGCTGAAGAGTTGATTCCCTTGCCGGAAGGCGCAACCCTCACTATGATACCGGGGCGGTTTCCTATCGGCATTGACGGGAGTGGACAGTTAAAGCCTTTGAAATATCACCCCTACAAAGAAAACCAAGAGCCTGTTTATGCGGTGGCGGCCTTATTGCCGCAGGGGTTTACTCGGACGCTGTTGCCTGCCATTGTCTCTGGACATGACGGTAAACGCTTGCCTCTTTTAGGTTATACGGCAGTGGGTATTGATGAGGCGGGGCAGTTTTGGATAGCTGCCAAGCAAACGGACAGCTATGATTTGTGGCACCCGAAATTTTATAACACCCCTGAATTGCCAAAATTGGTGGAGCAAAAATACGCCCAATTTCCCGGTAATCGCTTAATCAAACAGCTGGGTAAGTGCGCTTTGGAATATGGCTGCTTTACGGCGCAAAATATGTTTTATGAGCGGTGGGAGGCGGGGTTGCCTGTTTCTCCCCGTTGCAACGCCAACTGTTTAGGCTGTATCTCCTTGCAGCCGTCCGAGTGCTGTCCGTCTCCCCAAAGCCGCATTGACTTTATGCCTGAGGCAGACGAGGTGGCGCTGCCTGCCATTGCCCACCTGGAGAAAAATCCTAAAAACATCGTCAGCTTCGGGCAGGGCTGCGAGGGCGAGCCGTCTCTTTCTTACGCTCTGATTGCCGAGTCCATCAGAAAAATTCGCAGTCATGTATCGCAAGGCACTATTAACATGAATACTAATTGCGGCTATTCCAATGCCATTCGTCAGATTGTAGACGCCGGCATTGACACCATGCGCATCAGCCTTTTCAGCGCCGATAAAGACCACTATGCTGCTTATCATCAGCCCTGTGAATACAGTCTGGATACAGTACGGGAAAATGCCAAATATGCCCACGCAAAAGGCGTGACCCTCTCTATGAATTTGCTTTCTTATCCCGGATTTACCGATAGGGAAAGCGAGATAGAAAAAATCATTGACTTTGCCAAGGAAACGGGCGTCTCTCTCATCCAAATGCGGAATCTGAACATCGACCCCGACATCATTAGTGAGAAATTTCCTGGGGAAGCGGGACTTGGCGTCCCCGCTCTGCTGGAAATCCTGGGAGAAGAATTGCCCGGGGTACGTATTGGTAATTTCTCCCGTCCCAAAGAAAAATAAAGAAAAAATTTAAAGAATATGGTTTACAAGGCTTTTTGGTTGTGGTATAATACTCCAAGTCAGTAGTTTATGCAGTGGATACGCTGCTAACAATAGAATGAGAATGGGAAATGAGGTGACACCATGAAAGAAGGTATTCATCCAAAATATGAAGAAGTAGAAGTAACTTGCTCTTGCGGCAACAAATTCAAAACTTTTTCTACAAAAGACCATATTAAAGTGGAAGTTTGTTCTCAATGCCACCCCTTCTATACCGGCAGCAAGCGCTTAATGGTAGAACAAGGCGGTCAGATTGATAAATTCAAAAAGAAATATGGTATGTAATCCATTACAAAAACAGCGTAGCTTGGCTACGCTGTTTTTTTTAAATCTGAATATTAGTGTTTGACAGAAAAGGCAAGGGGAAAGAGCAGACAAAAACTGTGTAGAAATAAGAGAAAACGACAAATTATTCAAAAAGGAGGTAGATATTTGGATAATTTGTCGTTATTTTGCTTGTTGCTGATTTACTTTGCGAAGATAAATGTAGTCCCATCCAGTTTTCCTATTCCTACAAATGCACTTGTAAACTTTCCGGGAGAATTTTCACGCAAGGAAAAAAGCCCTACCTTTGTTCCATTTATGTAGGCGTAATACAGTCTTTCTTCACTATGATAGCCTCTATATTCCCATGTGCCAAGGAAGGGGGTATCGTTGTTTCCTAGGCACAAAGAAAATTTTCCATTGTTTTCGTACTGTATGTAACCTTCCGTCATTAATATATCGTTTACCATTTTTAAATCCCATTTGCCAACAACTGGATCACTGCTAAGCGTATCTTTTTCCATTTAAAACTCCTCTTTTCTCGGTAATTTTTGAAAATCATCTTAATTTTAGTAGTCAATTAATTTGCTTAACCAATTTTTAATTTCTTCACATTGGTTAAGTGGTAAGAATATACTTGATACAGCACGGCTGTGTGCTGCCATTGCCATATATCTATTGCTGGATATTGTCGCTTTTGTTGCATCCATATAAGCATCGCTTGTCGAGGAACGCCCTGCGAATAGTTTTAAATAGGTTTCATCTCTACGCACCGTGAGATATTTTGTAATATTTTGAGTGTTTCTTGCTTTTGCAAGTAAATTGTCGTTAAGTTTTATAAAGAAAACGGGAAAATAAGGCATATTTTTAGCGTAATCTAATCCAATAATGCCTGTGCCACTATAGGATGTTGAATGAGTATAACCAGCAGGAGTTGTGTGAAATCCTCCTGTGTGAATACCACCTACTGATGCACCTGTATATGTTATTTTTCCCTGATGATAGGTGTAATTATCATTTTCCATTTTGGTGATATGAAAATTAAAATTGTTAATACTAGCAACCTTATCTTTGTGATTAACAAGGATAATTTTATTGTTGATATCACGAAATATGTCCAATGTATTGCTGGATTCAGGACCCTTCATATGATCATAAATTGTCATTAACCAAGTAGATTCTTTTTGAACCTGATTATCAGTTTGAAATTGCTGATATAGAGTTCTACTATTTGTTGGTAGTGGGTGAGTTTGACCGATTTTTGTGTAAATAACTGTAATAAATCCTATTGCTAGTATAATGGCTACAACTTCCATAAAATTAGTTCCTTTCTTTAATTTATTATTTGATTAGTTTGTTGAGGTGTTGTTAGCGCTTATTATTATCTGCCTTTGTCAAAAAAATTATATTTAATAGCATTAGCAAGTCCTAAAATAAGAATGAGAAGGATAATTTTTACTCCAAAATCAAAACCAGAATGAATAGGACCGAAAATCCATTGCTTAGCCTCTGGAACTCCAGAGAAATATCCTAGCATAATCGCAATTAGAATAGATATTAATAAACAGAGAATGTATATACATATCTTTTTCATGGTTTCTTGATTTAACTGTTTTTCCATAAATTATTTTTCATCTCGCTTTCTTGCGCAAACTTTACACATTTTAAATGCTCTACCTAAAAGACGATAAACTTCTTCTTCTGTATCAAACTGTTGCCATTCGGTATAATTTCCTTCTGTGTAGCAGCATGCCCCATTAATGTGAAGTGTTGTCGTTTTGGGATTTAGTAAATATTTCTTCCTTTTGCTCATTTCACTCACCTCCTGCGCCAAGTATAGCATGATAAAAAATAAATGTCTACTATCGCATACATTTATTGCGCCATTTTCCCCTAAACTAAGAATGAGGGGAAAGAGGTGGTTTGTGTGCAGTTTTATAATGAAGCTATCGGGCAGACGATTCGTGTTTTGCGGAAAGAGAAAGGCATTTCTCAAGATGTATTAAGCGGTTTAGCCGGCATTGCTCGCACACATCTCACCATGATAGAAAAGGGGAAGAAACAAGCCAACTTTGAGACTATCTGGAAGATTGCCCTTGCTCTAGATATCCGCCCCAGTGAATTAGTGGCGAAAATCGAGAAAACCACAGAAGAAATGGAAAAGCGTCAAGATAAGTAAATAGTCAAGGGAAAAGAGGTCGATAAATTTCGACCTCTTTTTTATCAGCCTTTTCTCAGGAAATGGGCATAAAATAAACGCTGTAAAAAGAAAAAAATAATATTTTTGAAAAGCATAGGAAATCGGCAAGAAAAGTAGGCTTTTACTTGCTGAAAACATTGGAAGCGGGTATAATAGAAATATTAGTGAGGTGATTTTATGAATTACGGCGGTCAAGCAGTTATCGAAGGCGTCATGATGCAAGGTCCCGAGGGCAATGCAGTGGCAGTGAGAACTGCTGACGGAAATATAAAAACC
>CATIYQ010000132.1 GCA_949739465.1 uncultured Peptococcaceae bacterium
GAAACCCGCTCTGCCAAATCCTCTCCGCCCAATACTTCATGGCGTTGGGCATAGATGATTTCCCGCTGTTGATTCATAACGTCGTCATAAGACAATACATTTTTACGGATTTCAAAGTTTCTGCCTTCCACCCGTTTCTGAGCAGATTCAATAGATTTAGATACCAGTTTAGAGTCGATTGGCGTGGTATCGTCCATACCCATTTTATCTAACATTCCTTTGAAGTTGTCCGAGCCAAAGAGCCGCATCAAGTCGTCTTCCATAGAGATATAGAAACGGCTGGAACCGGGGTCTCCTTGCCGTCCCGCACGCCCCCGCAACTGGTTGTCAATACGTCGGCTTTCATGGCGTTCCGTGCCGATAATAGCAAGCCCGCCCAACTGGGCAACCCGATCGCTGTCCGCTTTGGTTTTTTCTTTATAGGCGTTGATGAGAGCTTGCTCTTCTTCTAGGGTATAGTCCTCTCTTTTTGAGAGCTCCATACGAGCAAGAAATTCAGCATTGCCCCCCAGCACGATGTCGGTACCGCGACCTGCCATGTTAGTAGCAATGGTCACCATACCGGGTCGCCCTGCTTGGGAAACGATTTCCGCTTCTTTTTCATGATATTTGGCGTTTAACACCTGATGAGGCACGCCTCGTTTTTTCAGCATATCGCTGAGAATTTCCGATTTTTCAATAGAGACAGTCCCTACCAGCACCGGCTGCCCCGTTGCATGCCGCTCGATGATTTCATCTACCACCGCCTGGAATTTTCCTGGTACAGTGCGGTAAATCAAATCAGGGTAGTCGATTCTCTGCATAGGCAGATTGGTGGGAATCACCACAACGTCTAAGCCGTAAATATTACGGAATTCGTCTTCTTCCGTCGCCGCCGTCCCCGTCATGCCGGAGAGCTTTTTATACATACGGAAATAGTTTTGGAAGGTAATGGTGGCTAAGGTCTGGGTTTCATTTTCCACCTTTACCCCTTCTTTGGCTTCGATAGCCTGGTGCAGCCCTTCACTGTAACGCCGCCCAAACATGAGACGCCCGGTAAATTCATCAACGATGATAACCTGACCGTCTTGGACTACATAGTCCCGGTCTCGCTTAAAGAGGGCGTACGCCTTTAAGGCTTGGTTTACATGGTGGGAATATTCGGTGTTGGCGTCGTCATAGAGGTTTTCCAGTCCCAGGGCGCTTTCCATTTTGCTAATCCCTTCCGGGGTCAGAGTAGCCGCATGCATTTTTTCATCGATGTTATAATCAACTTCCGGCTTTAAGCGAGAGACCGCCCGACTAATGCTCAAATACATTTCCGTAGGCTTTGCCGCCACCCCGGAAATAATTAACGGCGTTCTGGCTTCATCGATTAAAATGCTGTCCACTTCGTCGACAATGGCATAGTTAAGGGGGCGTTGCACCATTTGACTGGGGTGGATTGCCATGTTGTCCCGCAAATAGTCAAAGCCAAATTCATTGTTGGTGCCATAGGTAATATCCGCCTCATATGCGGCCTTTCTCAGAGGCGTCATCATATCGTGGTAAATCTGCCCTACGGTCAGCCCTAAAAATTGATAGAGCCGTCCCATCCATTTGCTGTCACGACCGGACAAATATTCATTGACGGTAACCACGTGAACGCCCTTGCCCGTCAGCGCGTTAAGATAAACGGGAGCCGTCGCTACCAAGGTTTTCCCTTCCCCAGTTTTCATTTCGGCAATACGTCCGTCATGGAGCGCCATACCGCCGATAAGCTGCACGTCAAAGTGGCGCATACCCAACACTCTTCGGGAGGCTTCCCGTACCACCGCAAAAGCTTCCGGCAAAATATCATTGAGGGTTTCCCCTTTTGCCAACCGTTCCTTAAACTCCGCAGTTTTTGCAGACAAGGCGCTATCATCCAGCGCCTCCATAGACGGTTCTAAGCTATTGATTCTATCAACAACCTTTTGATACCGTTTAATATCTTTGGCGTTGGCGTCTATGAGATTATGAAATGGATTAAACATGAATCAACCTCCTGTTTGTTCTTCCACTTTATCTATTTTCCACGAAACCGATTGTTTCTTACAGCAATTTATATATCAGTTTATTTTATCACGGCGCACCATACACTGCAAGGAAAACAGGGAATTTTTCCCTGCTATCCCTTAATCTGTTTCTGCTCATAGAATTCGCTTTTAGCATACCCGCTTATACATAAATTATAAAAAACGCTGTGTTATCAAAGTTATAACACAGCGTTCTCAAACAAATCTGAAATGAAGAGAAATTATGCTTCCGGTTCTAAGAGACCGTATTTGCCGTCTCTTCTGGTATATACCACATTGATTTTCCCAGTTTCTTCATTGGCAAAAGCAAAGAAAGCATGACCAATGAGATTCATCTGCATAATGGCTTCATCCACAGAAATTGGTTTCATGGGGAATTTTTTTGTTTTTACGGGAGTTTCTTCCTCCTCAATCGGTACGATATCATCAAGAGAAGGTTTTACCACTGCCCGATTTTTCTTGGCCAATTTGGTTTTATATTTTCTTCCCTGCCGTTCCAGTTTTTCTACCACTAAGTCGATAGACGCATACATGCTGTCTGTTTCTTCTTCACATCTCAGCACAATCCCTTTCAAAGGAACGGTCAGCTCTACTCGGTCGCTGCCTTTGGTGGAGGACAAGGTAACCACCGCTTCGTTCATATCTTCCAGCATTCTTTCAAACTTTGCCAATCTTTTTTCCACATATTCACGGAGCGCCGGGGTAACGTCGATATTGCGACCTTTTACTGTTATGGTCATTGTCATAATAACGCACTTCCTTCCTGTCATCAAACATGGTTCTTTTTACCATATGTTCTATATATAAGAATTAAACGCCAAAGGTCAAAATCCTGCTGTCATCCGCAAAGAAAAAAGAACCGGTAAGACCACGGTTCTCTTTTCCATTCCGAATCTTCTTCAGAATCACTATGTTTTCCTATCTGTCAAACAAAAAAGGGCAGCTTAGGATAATTTCACAACGTTTGCAGCCTGAAGACCTCTTGGACCTTCTACTACATCAAATTCAACTTCCTGACCTTCTTCCAGGTTTTTGAATCCTTCTCCGGTGATAGCGGTGAAGTGAACGAATACGTCTTGTTCCCCTTCGCCGGATAAGAAACCAAAGCCTTTTTCAGAATTAAACCATTTTACAGTACCTTTCATAGCGCCCTCCAAATTTCACATAAAATTCTTCACCAAACTATTTGGTGAGGGTTATTATACCATGAGAATACCCCCATTGCAAACATTTCAGAATCTTTGTCAAAAAGACCAAAGAATCGCCAATTTTTACGAAAAATAAAAAGTCCGAACATTTTTTCTTTCTACTGCCGACGATTTATGATATAATGTATAAAATCATTTAAAAATTAGAGGAGGTTATCCAATGAAAGCTGTTATTACCGTTCTGGGGAAGGATACCACAGGCATTATTTACCGCATCAGTGAAATTTTATTTAAAACCAACAACAATATTTTAGACTTAAGTCAAACCATTATGGAAGATATGTTTACCATGATTATGCTGGTAGATATCTCAAAATCCTCTAATAGCATCGACGAATTAAACCAACAACTCAAAGCATTGAGCGAAGAATTAAATCTTTCTATCCACATTCAGCATGAAGATATTTTCTCTTCCATGCACAGAATCTAATCGCAGAATTCAAGCACAGAATTCAGGCACAGAATTTCAATGTAAAATTGAAGGAGCATTCTCATGATTAATACTTATGATATTTTAGAAACCATTAAGATGATTCAAGAAGAACACTTGGACATTCGCACCATTACCATGGGCATTTCTCTCCGAGATTGCTGCCACAGCGATATTAAAATTTCCACCCAAAAGGTTTATGATAAAATCACCAAACGAGCGGAAAAATTAGTATCCACTGGGGAAGCAATCGAACGAAAATACGGTATTCCTATCATCAACAAACGGATTTCCGTTACTCCTATCGCCCTGGTTGCTGAAAGCTGTGACAGCAAAGACTATGTGCAATACGCCTATGCCCTGCAAAAGGCAGCGGAAACTACCGGCGTTAACTTCATCGGCGGTTATTCCGCATTGGTACATAAAGGCTACACCGAAGGAGACCGCGCTCTCATCGCCTCTATCCCAGAAGCCTTGGCAAATACCGATAATGTATGCTCCAGCGTCAATGTTGCCACCACCAAAGCAGGGATTAACATGGACGCTGTTGCCGAAATGGGTCGCATCATTAAACAAGCAGCAGAATTAACAAAAGACCGCGACTCTATCGGCTGCGCAAAGCTGGTTGTTTTCGCTAACGTACCGGAAGACAATCCTTTTATGGCGGGGGCGTTTCATGGCGTAGGAGAACCGGAATGCGTCATCAACGTAGGGGTTTCCGGTCCCGGGGTAGTTCGAGCAGCTCTTGCCAAAGCCGGTGATTGTGACTTCTCCCAAGTTGCAGATACCATTAAAAAGACAGCATTCAAAATCACTCGTATGGGGCAATTGGTGGCTTGCGAAGCCTCGGAAGAGCTGGGCGTACCTTTTGGTATCGTCGACCTTTCCTTAGCGCCAACGCCTGCTATCGGAGACTCCGTGGCTCACATCTTAGAGGAAATGGGCTTGGAAAAGTGCGGCACCCACGGTACCACCGCAGCCCTTGCACTCCTCAACGACGCCGTGAAAAAAGGCGGCGTTATGGCGTCCTCCCACGTAGGCGGACTTTCTGGGGCGTTTATCCCTGTCAGCGAAGACGCCGGCATGATTGACGCAGTCAAATGCGGCGCCCTGTCTTTAGAAAAATTAGAAGCCATGACGGCAGTATGCTCCGTAGGCTTAGACATGATTGTAGTACCAGGAGACACCACCGCGGAAACACTCTCTGCCATCATTGCCGACGAAATCGCCATTGGCGTTATCAACACCAAAACCACCGCTGTAAGAGTCATCCCCGCCATTGGTAAGAAAATCGGCGAAGAATTAGAATTTGGCGGGTTATTGGGCAGCGGTCCCGTTATGCCTGTCAGCAACTTCTCCAGCGAACGGTTTGTAAGAAGAGGCGGCAGAATCCCTGCTCCTATGCACAGCCTAAAAAACTAACCCCTATCTGCAAAAGCAAAACAAACGACCCCTTGCATCAAATTGATTGCGAAGGGGTCGTTTGTTCTTAAAAAGATTTTCTAAAAAAATCTGAACTTGCGGTTGCTTTTTTTTGCGCCAACGCTTATAATGAGGGAAGACCTACTGTTTTATGCCCTGACGATAACCCTTCCTTCTCGGATTTTGGTTCATCATCCCCGGTTGTAAACATTAGGAAAATCCAGAAGGAGGTA
>CATIYQ010000133.1 GCA_949739465.1 uncultured Peptococcaceae bacterium
GTAAGGGTAATCGGCGCGGGACTTGCCGGGGCGGAAGCCGCTTGGCAAATCGCAGAACGTGGCATTGCAGTGGATTTATATGAAATGCGTCCGAAGAAACAAACGGTAGCCCACCAAACGGGTAACTTTGCCGAGCTGATTTGCAGCAACTCTCTTCGCGCTGATGGGCTGACCAATGCGGTAGGACTTTTGAAAGAGGAAATGCGCAGGTTAAATTCTCTTATTCTCCAATGCGCGGAGAAAACCAAAGTGCCGGCAGGGGTAGCCCTTGCTGTGGAGCGGGACGGCTTTCCTGCATTGGTAACGGAAATGTTGACCAATCATCCTTTGGTGACGGTAATTCGTGAAGAGGTTACTGAAATCCCTCAAAACGGCGTAACGGTAGTTGCCAGCGGACCGCTGACGGAAGGGGCGTTAGCGGAAAACATTCAAAAGCTGGTAGGTGCGGAATATCTCCACTTTCACGATGCGGTGGCTCCTGTGGTAGAGGCGGACAGCGTCAACATGGAGATTGCCTTTCGCGGTTCTCGTTATGAGAAAGGCGATATGCCGGAAGGGGACTACCTCAACTGTCCTTTTACAAAAGAGGAATACGACGTTTTTTATGAAAACTTAATCAGGGCGGAGTTGCATCCTTTACATGACTTTGAAAAAGAAAAGGTCTTTGAAGGCTGTATGCCCATTGAAGTCATGGCGAAGCGGGGACGGGAAACTATGCTGTACGGTCCCTTAAAGCCTGTTGGCTTAATCAATCCCCATACGGGGGAACAGCCCTATGCTGTGGTTCAGCTGCGGCAGGATAACGGCGCAGCTACTCAATATAACTTGGTGGGCTTTCAGACGCGTCTCACTTGGGGTGAGCAAAAGCGAGTGTTTCGTCTCATTCCCGGTTTGGAACAAGCGGAATTTGTTCGCTTTGGGGTGATGCATCGTAACACCTATTTAAATGCGCCCACGGTATTAAAGGCTGATTTAACACTGAAAAATCAAAATCATATTTTCTTCGCCGGGCAAATGACCGGGGTAGAGGGGTATATTGAGTCTGCCGCTATGGGGCTTTTGGCGGGCATTAACGCTGCAAGACTGGCGCTGCAAAAAGAACCGCTGGTATTCCCACGAGAGACGGCGCTGGGCAGTCTTGCCAACTATCTCACTGTTCCTACAGCAAATTTTCAGCCCTCCAATATTACCTTTGGCATGATGCCGCCCATGACGGCGGCGAACGGCAAGAAGATTCGCAATAAGCAGGAAAAGGCGTTACTCATTTCGGAGCGGTCTTTGGCGGCGTTAGAAAAATTTCTTGCTGAATCCCAGGAAAAAGCAGGAGAATAGGGGAAAAGAGAAAATAAAAAGGTAGATAATGTTATCTGCCTTTTTCATTTTAAATCAGTAAATATTAAGTTTTGCGTGATAGGATTTTTTTGAAGTCAGGTGAGGTTTTTATATATGGAAGAATTATTGCAAGAGTTTCTTGACTATTTGGTTATCGAAAAAAACGTTTCCCAGCATACATTGGAAAATTATCGAAAAAATATTTGCCGTTTTTTGGCATATTTAGCGGATTTTCTCCATACTAATGACCGTATCGGTGAGGAGAAACCACCCTTTTTCGGCGTGCCGCGGCAGCAGTGTGCGACAATTCTTAATGAGGTGAAACCGGTTTTAATCCGCAGCTATATGAGTATGCTGCAAAAAAAGAAGCTGAGTAAGAACACTATTTCCGCTCATCTTTCCGCCATTCGCGCTTTTTATCGTTATCTCTGTCGGGAGGAGATTGTGGGCAACAATCCTGCCTCTGTGGTGGCGACGCCGAAGAAGGATTTGAAATTGCCGGAATTTCTTTATTATCAGGATGTGGAAAAACTCCTAGACCCTGACGCTGTCGATTGGGTAACGGCAAGAGATTTGGCGTTGTTAGAGGTGATTTACAGCAGCGGCTTGCGGGTCAGTGAGGCGGTGGCTTTGGATATGGGGGATATTGACAGCCAGCAAAAGACCATTCGTGTGTTGGGGAAAGGTAACAAGGAGCGGATTGTGCCCATTGGTGACCCGGCTCTTTTGCGGCTGGAAGAATATTTTGCTAAATTAAAGGCGGAAAAACAACTGTCTTTGCAGCGGGGAGACGCTATTTTTCTCAACAAGCAGGGAAAACGGATTACTGACAGAAGCGTTCGCACCATTCTCAATCAATATATGCAGGCAGCGGGACTATCTCAGCATATATCACCTCACGCTTTGCGCCACTCCTTTGCTACTCATTTGTTGGAAGGCGGCGCGGATTTACGGGCAGTGCAGGAATATTTGGGGCATTCTAGTCTGTCCACGACCCAGATTTATACTCACGTGACCAAAACCAGAATGAAAGCGGTATATGACAAGACTCACCCCAGAGCATAGTATAAAGGAGGTTTATATCCATGTTGTTTGAAGGAACGACCATTCTTGCCGTGCAGAAAGACGGCAAAACTGCTATCGGCGGTGACGGGCAGGTAACCATGGGCAACAATGTGATTATGAAAAAAGGCGCCTGCAAGGTACGGAGGCTCTATCACGACCAGGTGGCGGCAGGCTTTGCCGGTTCTGTGGCAGACGCTTTTACCTTATTTGAAAAATTTGAAATGCGGCTGGAGGAAACCCACGGTAATCTGATGCGCGCCGCTGTGGAGCTGGCGAAAGAATGGCGGACTGATAAAATGCTCAGAAATTTGGAAGCGTTGCTTTTAGTCGCCAATAAAGACGATTTACTGATGATTTCCGGTAATGGGGAAGTGATAAAACCGGACGATGGCATTGCTGCCATTGGTTCCGGGGGCTGTTACGCCTTATCTGCCGCTCGGGCGTTGGCGGCAAATACCGCTCTTGCTCCCGGTGAAATTGTGCAGAAATCATTGGATATTGCAGCGGATATTTGCGTTTATACCAATCACCATATTACCATTGAAGAGCTGAATCAATAAGGAGGCTGGCTATGATTGATTTAACACCCAGACAGATTGTGGCGGAGTTGGATAAATATATCGTGGGGCAGAACAGCGCAAAAAAATGTGTGGCGGTGGCATTAAGAAACCGTTATCGCCGTCAGCAATTGGGCGAACATATTCAGGATGAAATCATGCCCAAGAATATCATCATGATTGGACCGACAGGAGTTGGGAAAACAGAAATCGCCCGCCGTTTGGCAAAGCTGGTAGGCGCGCCTTTTATCAAAGTAGAAGCTACCAAGTTTACGGAAGTGGGCTATGTGGGCAGAGATGTAGAGTCCATGATTCGCGACTTGGTAGAGACAGCAATCCGCATGGTGAAAAATGAAAAAATCGCCGCAGTGCAAAGCAAGGGAGAGTTTCTGGCGGAAGGTCGACTTGCCGACTTACTTGCACCTTTGCCCAGCAAAAACCGTTCGGTAAATCCCTTTGGCGTGCTTTTCGGCAACAATGTAGAGCCGCAGCACACGGAGACGGCGGAAGAACGTACCAAATATGAAGAGATGCGGCGGAAACGGCTGCAGGTTCAGGAGAAGTTAGCCAACGGGGAAATGGAAAACGAGCTGGTAGAAATCGAAGTGGAAGAGCAAAACAGCGCCATGTTCGGCGGTATCGGCGGCTTTGGCATGGATGAATTGGGCATCAACTTTCAGGATATGCTGGGTTCTCTCATGCCAAAAAAGCAAAAGAAAAAGAAAGTGCCGGTGAAAGAAGCCAGAAAGATTCTTGCCCAGCAGGAGGCGCAAAAACTGGTGGATATGGATGAAGTGATTGCCCTTGGTATCCATCGGGCGGAACAATACGGCATTATCTTCTTAGATGAAATCGATAAAGTCGCAGGGCGGGACGGCGGTCACGGTCCCGATGTTTCCCGGGGCGGCGTACAGCGGGATATTTTGCCTATCGTAGAAGGCAGCACCGTCATGACCAAATACGGTCCTGTGAAAACCGATTATATGCTCTTTATTGCGGCAGGCGCGTTTCATACCAGCAAGCCGTCAGATTTGATTCCCGAGTTACAGGGGCGTTTCCCTATTCGGGTAGAATTAGATAGCTTAAGCAGGGAAGATTTCAAGCGAATTTTGCTGGAGCCTCAAAATTCGTTAATCAAGCAATATGTGGCGTTATTGCAGTCTGACGGCGTGCAGATAAACTTTATGGAGGACGGGTTAGAGGCGTTAGCGGATATTGCCTTCACTGTCAACGAACGGGCGGAAAACATCGGCGCAAGAAGACTTCACACCGTGCTGGAAAAAGTGTTGGAGGATTTGCTCTATGACGCGCCGGACAAAATCAACGGCGCTGTGGCAATCGATAAAGCTTATGTAGAAAATAAATTGTCCGCTATTATGGTCGATGTGGATTTGAGCAGATTTATTCTCTAAAAAATCTTGGCTATTTCCTGATTTTTCCGGGAATAATACTTGCATAAGGCATTTTGTTATGATATATTACTAAAAGGTGTAAAAATACACACGGTATGGGACGGCTGACGGCGCGTGTCTGCTCTATGGCAGAGGCTGTCTCCGGATGAAAAACCGGCGGAAAAACAAAAGGAGGAAACACAAATGGCAGTTATTTCTATGAAACAATTATTGGAAGCAGGGGTACACTTCGGTCACCAAACCAGAAGATGGAACCCGAAAATGGGTCGGTATATTTTCACCGAACGGAACGGTATCTATATCATCGACTTGCAAAAAACCGTAGGCAAGGTAGAAGAAGCTTACAACTTCGTTCGTGAAGTGGTAGCCGACGGCAAAGATATTTTGTTCGTTGGTACCAAAAAACAAGCGCAGGAATCTATCAAAGAAGAAGCAATCCGTTGCGATATGTTCTATGTAAACGAACGGTGGTTGGGCGGTATGATGACCAACTTCAAAACCATTCAAAAACGGATTAACTACTTAAGAGACTTGGAAAAAATGGAAGAGGACGGCACTTTCGATGTACTTCCTAAAAAGGAAGTTGCTGAACTTCGCAATAAAAAACAAAAATTAGAACGGTTCTTAGGCGGTATCAAAGATATGAAAAAATTGCCGGGGGCTTTATTTGTTGTAGACCCTCGTAAAGAAAAAATTGCTGTTGCGGAAGCAAAGAAATTAAATATTCCGATTGTAGCAATTGTAGATACAAACTGCGACCCTGATGAAGTAGACTATGTAATCCCCGGTAATGACGACGCAATTCGCGCTGTCAAATTATTGGCTTCCAAAATCGCCGA
>CATIYQ010000134.1 GCA_949739465.1 uncultured Peptococcaceae bacterium
GCTAGTGCATAAGAAATGATTTTATAAAATTTGGATTTATTCTTGGTGGAGAGTAAGAATACCAAAACAAGACCAGTACCTAAGTGGATAGCTTTGTGTTGGTCTAACGCCCAGAACATAAAGCGGGCATTTAAGAAGTGATAAATGGCTACCACCAAAGCGAAAATAGAAATAAACTTCATGAGAAAAGAGGTATCGAAGCTGCTTTTAGGAGTCGTTTCTACTTCTTGTCCCGGTTGGGCTGTTATTTGTTTTTCTGTTTGGGAGGACGGTTTTTCCTGGTCTGTCACGGGGAAAACCACCTTTCTTTTTATTTTAAGAAAGGTTGTCCATTTCATTCTTTCTAAAACGAACAACCCTTACTAGTTTTCTGATTTAATTTTTGGACATTGCAGTAGGAAGTCGCAGGGAGAGAAGTCCCTCCCTACGTTTCTTACCTATTTTATCTGTGATGTTTTTTTGAATTCTTTGTTGATTATTCAGCAACTACCATATCGTCAGTCCAGAGGCCGGCTTCTTTGAAGTATTTTGCAGCGCCTGGGTGGATAGGATACCCTGGTACTAAGGTTTTGATAGCCATTTCTTTGCTGAAACCGTCTAATTGGGTAGGCGCCATTTCAGTTACTTTGTCAACATTTTCTAAAATGATTTTGGTAACGGTGTAAACAACATCCTCAGGAACATCAGCCCGGCAGCAGAGAACTGCAGTAGTCCCTACGCAAGGTTGTTCGCCTTTATAGGAAGGATAAGCGCCGTCTAAGATTTTAGAAACGAACAAACCTTCGTGTTTTGCAACTAAGCTTTCGATAACGGCAGGGTCAACACCGATAGCCCGCATTGGTTTGGTTTCATATAATTCTTGGAATACGGAAGTAACATATTTGCCGTTAATGTGATAGTTGACAGCAGCGTCAGCCTGACCTACTTTCAAAGCGTCAGCGCATTCTTGCCAAGAGCCATAAACAAAGGTAACATCATCAGACATGCCTAATTCTTCAAAGAGAATTTTGGCAACGAAAGCTGCACCACCGTTAGCTGGACCTACGGCAATCTTTGCACCTTTCAAATCTTCCGGTTTTTGATAAGCGGAATCTTCAAATACAACGATAGGCAAGTCAGAGTTTTGATAACCTAAGATTTGATTGAATTCGATTACTTTGCCGTATGGTTCCAAGCCGTTTTTTGCATTAGCCATATCGGAGCTCATGCCTTGACCAAATTGGATTTCGTTGTCAGCCAAAAGCTGCATGTTTTCAGCACCGCCACCGGTAGCTACAGAAGAGTTTTGGAAAGGAACAGCGTCTTTGTTTTTGTTAATGGTAGTAACAAAGGATTCGATGATGACATAACCGTTAGAGCCTAAGGACGCAGAACCCCATACATAGCTGGAAGCGGTTTCTTGTTTGTCATCGTCCTGTTTTTGGTCGTCGTTATCTTTATTGCCGCAGCCTGCAAAAGAAAAGGCAACGAGTCCTAAAGATAACAAGAGAGCAAGAGATTTTTTCATCTTCATCTTGAAAGTCCTCCTTCATTTTAAGATATAGGCATATTTTAGACCTATACTGGTAACTATATTTTACCAAATGACATTGAAGAAAGCAACAACTTATCTTATCAGGGATTACGGTTGAAAGAGAGCACTTTTTTTAGTAAAATGAAATCGGATGGAAAAATTTTTCACATTAGTCCCCATGAAAAGTGGGCTATGCGTTGTGATTATTGTAATATATATAGAAAGAAGGGAAGAAACATATGAATTTGGACTCTATGTATTATCCTTATGCTTCCAAGCGATTTGTGACTTTTGCGAAAAACGGTATGGTCTCTACTTCGCAAAATCTTGCAGCTCAGGCGGGGCTTGCTATCCTGCAAAAGGGGGGCAACGCCATCGACGCTGCCATTGCAACGGCAGCCTGTCTTACAGTGGTTGAGCCTACTTCTAACGGCATCGGCGGCGATAACTTTGCTCTTGTTTGGACAGGCGGTAAGCTTCACGGCATGAACTCCAGCGGTTTTGCACCGGGACTTGCCTCTATTGCAGCTTTAAAGGAACGAGGCATTACGGAAATGCCTTCGGAAGGTTTTCTCTCGGTCACCGTTCCTGGCGCGCCTGCAGGCTGGGCAGCGCTGGCGAAAAAATTTGGTCGGCTGCCGTTAACGGAAACATTGGCTCCTGCTATCCGCTACGCGGAGGAAGGGTTTCCCGTGTCTCCTATCGTTGCCAAATATTGGCGCAATGAAATCGCCTATTATCGTGGTAAAGACTGGGGAGAAGTATTAGAACCCTTCTTTGATACTTTTACCAATAGTCAAGGGAAGGCTCCTGTTGCAGGAGAATATTGGTGTTGTCCCGCTCAGGGCACGACCCTTCGCTTAATTGCTGAAACAGAGGGGGAAGCCTTTTACCGTGGAGAACTGGCAGAAAAAATCGACGCCTTCTCTCGGAAACATAATGCGTTTATTCGGAAGGAAGATTTAGCGGCATTTGCTACCGAATGGGTAGAGCCCATTAGCGTTAATTATCGGGGGTATGAGGTGTGGGAAATCCCACCTAGTGGACAAGGATTGGTAGCGCTCATGGCGCTTAACACCTTAAACGGCATGGACATAGACCCTAAAGACACGCCTGCTGCTTATCATAAGCAAATTGAAGCCTTGAAATTAGCTTTCAGTGATGGCAAAGCCTATATTAGTGACCCCCGCTTTATGCAGGCAGATGTGAAAGATTTGCTTTCGGAGGAATTTGCAGCCCAGCGGCGGGCGCAATTTAATCCGGAAGAAGCTATTTTGCCCCAGCCAGGAACGCTCCCCAGCGGCGGCACGGTGTATCTGGCAGCGGCAGACGGCGAAGGCAATATGATTTCTATGATTCAAAGCAACTATCGGAAGTTTGGCTCCGGTATTGTCGTGCCGGGGACAGGTATCTCCCTGCAAAATCGGGGGGCAGGCTTTACCCTGGATGAAAATCACCCTAATGCATTAGCCCCAGGAAAAAAGCCCTATCATACCATTATTCCCGGATTCCTCACCAAAGACGGGGAGGCTGTCGGACCTTTTGGGGTTATGGGCGGTTTCATGCAGCCCCAGGGACATTTGCAGGTGATTATGAACACTGTTGACTGGCATTTGAATCCTCAAGCGGCACTGGATGCGCCCAGATGGATGTGGACGGAAGGAAAAACCGTCAAAGTTGAACCGGAGTTTCCCAAACACATTGCGGAGGCTCTGGCGCGTATGGGACACGACATCGTACCTTCTGTCGACGAAAATGGATTTGGCAGAGGGCAAATTATCTGGCGCGACCCGAAAACTGGCGTGCTCATGGGCGGCACAGACCGCCGCTGCGATTCTCAGATTGCCTGTTATTAAAAGGAAGTATAACAAAAACAATAAACAGAGGAAAAAATTCTTCTGTTTATTATTTTATAGGGATATCTTTTACGGAGCTGGGCATTCTACGGAACGTAGATATTCGTCTACCTACCGTTTCTTGTCATTTGAAGAGGAGGGGCTTACCATGAAAGGGTGTGCAGAAGAAAAGAAAGAGGCGGTGCAGACTATGCGCGTCATCGCCCATATTGAGACAGATTTTCCGGATAAATTCGGCATTCCCCGCCAAAGCGGCTTAGTCTCCGCCTTGCAGGGAAAAATCGTTTTTACGTCGGAGTTTCGCAGTGAGGAGGCAGTGCGGGGGCTGGAGCAGTTTTCTCATATCTGGCTCTTGTGGCAGTTCTCGGCAAGTGAAAAAGTGCATTGGTCGGCAACGGTCCGTCCGCCGCGGCTTGATGGCAACACCCGTATGGGCGTTTTCGCCACCCGTTCGCCTTTTCGTCCTAATCCCATTGGACTTTCTTCTGTACGGTTGGAACGCATCGCCTATGATGAGAAACTCGGTCCTGTTCTTTGGGTATCGGGGGCGGATTTATTGGACGGCACGCCTATTTATGACATCAAACCCTATATCCCCTATACGGACTGTCACCCCGAGGCGGCGGAAGGCTATACCAAGGAAACGAAAACCTATTGGCTGAATGTGAACTTTCCCGCTGCTCTTTTGGAAAAAATCCCTTCGGAAAAAAGAGAAGCCGCTCTGGGTATCCTCGCTCAAGACCCAAGACCTGCTTATCACCATGATGCAGAACGGGTTTACGGCGTTTCTTTCGGCGGCTTTAACATTCGCTTTCGGGTGGACGGACAGCAGCTTATCGTATGTGATGTGGTGAAGATAACGGAGTAGAAAGGTCGGAATCATCATGTTAGATAACGAGAAAATCGGGAAGTTTATTGCGGACAAACGAAAGGAAGCGGGTTATACCCAACAGCAGCTGGCAGATTTATTGGGCATTACCAACAAAGCTGTCTCTAAATGGGAAACGGGAGAAGGTTTGCCCGATATTAGCCTATTTCCCGTATTAGCGGAAGTATTGGATGTGTCTGTGGACGAGCTATTGCAAGGGGAGAGGGCGAAAGCAGTAGAAACCGAAGCTGCACCCCATGGGCAAAAAGACTCCACTGATAGCGTTGTCCTCCATCGTTATCAATGGGAACGGCAAATGGAGAAATTCAAGAAACGCTGTCTCTTGGCGTTATGCGTCAGTTTGGTGGGTATTGTTTGCTTTGGGGTCGTTTGGTTTGAAAATCAGGATTATTACAGCTTTGGTATTGGATTTCTTGCCCAGGTATTAAGTATCTGCCTGTTTATCGGCGCATATTGGTCTCTTGCCTTTGAGGAAAAAGCCTATCTGCGGTTATATCCTGCGGAGCGGACAGGCGGTAAAGGATTGATGATAAAGTTTCTTTGCTTACTCTTAATCTTTTGGTTGATTGTGCCGCTTCTCTTTGCAGATATTTTTGCCATGCGGTTGGTTCCTTGGGTACACAGCAGTTGGGTTGATGTTCTTTGCTTTTTGGCAGGGTTTGGCGTTATTGTGTTGTTTTTATTGTACCGATTTCGGAAATCCTAATGAGTGGATTGCCTGGGGACATGCTCCTGTTTCCTTCTTTCGCATATATTATCAATATGAGTCGCAAAGAAAAACAGGAGGATATTCTATGGCAATTCCTTTTTTAACGGAAGAAAACGCGTTGGATTTCTTAGCCAAGCAAGAAAAACCGGTGTTGGTAGA
>CATIYQ010000135.1 GCA_949739465.1 uncultured Peptococcaceae bacterium
ATGAGCAGCATATTAAGCCAGCTCTATGCGGACGGTTATATGGAGGCGATCTCTGTGTGTCAGACAGACGTATTCCAAGCGGCGGAAGAATTTGCCAGAGTGGAAGGAATCCTGCCGGCGCCGGAATCCAGCCACGCAATCCTTGCCGCTATCAATGAAGCAAAGAAATGCAAAGAAACTGGAGAAGAAAAAACCATTCTCTTTGGTTTGACCGGGACAGGATATTTTGACTTGTTTGCCTATGAGAAATTCCATGACGGTGAAATGACCAATTATATTCCCACCGATGAAGAAATTGCCGCCTCGTTAAAAAAATTACCTCAGGTAGATAAAAAATAGATTGTGTTTTCGAGGTCCAATTTCCTGTTAAAATGAATATAGTAGAAATAGGAAAAGCGCTTGCGACTTTTAAGCCGGGGGCGCTTTTTTCTAGAAAAAAGGAGGTGAAACCATGAATTTACCATATGAAGGAAAAATCCGTGTGACCAAACTTTACGGTACACCGCCGCCGCCCGGTTTTACTTATGCGGCAGGCAAACATAGCGGCATGGACCTGGTGGGGGTAAACAGCAAACAGATTCACGCTATTGCATCGGGGACGGTCATTCGTTCCAGTTACGACCCTACCGGTTGGGGCAACTATGTGGTGATAGCCCAACCTGACGGTTACAGCTGTATTTACGCTCACCTTAACAAACGAAACGTGAAGGTCAATGAAAAGGTGCAGGCAGGACAAGCTATCGGTATGGAGGGCAACACCGGTAATGTTACCGGCAGTCATCTTCATTTGGAGATGCGAAAAGTCTACGCGGACCGGAATACCACCATTGACCCGGCGGAGTATTTACAAATTCAAAAGAAAACGGGGGATTTAGTAATGGGAAAAGAAAAGGAACAGGACCAGGTAAGCGACTGGGCAAAAGACGCTTGGAACTGGGCAAAAGAAAAAGGTCTCTTAGACGGAACAAGACCCAAAGAGCCCATTACACGGGAAGAAATGGCGGTTATTTTAGAGCGCTTAGTTGCTTTGAAGTAATCGTCGTTGCATTTCTCGGTTCATTGACGGTGTCATGGGGCTATGGTAAAATAAGGATGCGAAATAACATCATGACCTGGGGTCTGAGACTATCAGATGTCAGGATGAGGGAATCCGGTGGGAACCCGGAGCAATACCCGTTGCCGTATGCGTGGAAGTTTGCAGTTCATGGCGTGAGCCGGTCATTGAGGGGAAACCTTTGAGAAGGCGGAGCTGTAAGTGTGGGACAAGGCATTTTGTCTGAAACTGCGCGAGCCGGAAGACCTATGATGTTCATGGAGGCTTATTTTGTGATGCCCAAAATGTGTTCCGCGGAAAAGTCGGTCGCGGCAGAGTCGTTATGCTCTGCCGCGACTATTTTTATTTTAAAAGGAAACGACGTTGTGGGACATGCCTATTTGCGGGAAGACGAAAAGGAGGACGGTTTATGAACAGGAAAAGAAGAGAAGGACTTTGTCTGCTGACGCTGGTTATCCTGGTGTTGTGCTTGTGGACAAGCGTTGCCTGGGCGGCAAACGGAGTTCTTGCAGGGGAGGGGACCATGGACAGTCCTTATCTCATTGCGGACAAGGTGGATTTAGCAGCCTTTCGAGATAAGGTGAACAGTGGGGAGCGGACTATTTGTGCCAAGCTCCTTTGTGATATTGATTTGGAAGGGGCAGCATGGACGCCTATTGGCGGTGATGATGGTTATGCTACTTCTTACTATGGTGGTTGTTTTGACGGCGGCGGACATACCATAGCAAACTTTCAAATTCAGGCGGATTATAATTTCGCCGGTTTCTTTAGCTATGTGAAGGGTGACGCTTACATTGCTAATTTGCAGATAAAAGATGCCACCATAACTTCTGGTAAAAACAACGTAGGCGGTATTGTTGGCATCATAATTGACGGGGATATAGAAAATTGCTCCTTTGATGGAACGGTAATCAACACGAAATCCACCGGCGGTTATGCCGGCGGTATTGCCGGATACGTGGGCAATACCAAAACTACCAAACCGGTGATTTATGGCTGTGTGAATTTTGGCAGTATTTCTGCGCCTTATGCAGGCGGCGTTACCGGTTATGCCAAGTTTGCAGAAATCTCTGCTTGTTATAACCGAGGTGTTATTGAAGGGAACAGCCGCAGCGGCGGCATTGCCGGACAAATTATGAACGGCACTATTGTGCAAAACTGTTATAATGGTGAAGAAATCAAGGGGGCGTCCGCTGGAGCAATCATTGGCTTTAACGGTGCGTCTATGGAAAACTGCTACTGGACGCAGCCGGAGGCAGGCATGCAGGACGGTGTGGGCAGTGCAACCAACTGTGAAAAAGCAGCGGACGAAACAGGACTTGCCGAAAAATTGGGAGACCCTTTTACCACGGACAAAGCAGGTAATCTGATTCTAACTTGGCAGGCAGACCGCGTGTCTGAACCAACCAAACCCAGTATTGCCATTCTCTCCTCTAACGGCAACACGCTGTGGGTAGAACAGGGCGGCAACAACAAACATGACACTGTTTTACGGGTTTCTTGTCTTGGGATGGGTGACGTTACGCCTGAAGTCCGTTGGTCTCTTGAGAGCGGCGATACCCTTACAGGACAGTTGGTAGAGAACAGTAACGACTATGTCATCATCGCCCAAAAAGGCGGTGTAGCAACAGTAACGGCTACGGTGGAATACGAGGGGGAAATTTACACCGCAACCTATGAAATAACCGTGATTCCTCACTTCACCACGGCGGACATTGAAAATGTTGCAGCAGGTTATGGCGGGAACATTGCCGTCGGGCAAACTGTTCAAGCCCTGCTTAACACCACAGACGGCGTTTTTACTCCGACAGATTGCCCCGGATTAAAACTGAGCTACCAATGGTATCATGGGAATCAGCCTATTACAGGGGCAATAGGGGAAACCTATCTCATCTCTGCTGATTTTGCAGAGTGGGATAAAATCGGCGTGGAAATCAAATGCAACGGACAAACCGTTCACGCTTATGTAGACCAGCAAAAATCTGTCCGTTCTCTTGACTATGGCAAGCTTTATTTCCTTGCCAATGGGGAGAATATTTTTGACCTGACTACAGATGTGAAAGAACCTATCCAGCTGGCTTTGCCGGATTCCCTCTCGAAAGACGGCATAACGGCGCAGGTGGTGTGGAGCGGCTTTAACGAATTTATCGCTGTGGATGGTAGCGTCACTTTGCCGGATACGGGGAAAACTTCTGTAACGTTGACGGCAAAGTTGATTTATGGCGACGCTTTCTCGCAACGGCATATTACCATAACCCTTTGGTCTAAAGAGGCGGCGGAAGCGGACGCTAACGATAAACGGAGCTATCTGAAAGAAGGGGTCTCTTCTCTGGGCGGCTACTACACCATATCTCCAATCTATGGCAAAGACCATAATATTAACGAAGTATTGACCCAAGCCCTTAGTGAAAGAGGTTATGACGACATTGTCGTTTCTTTGCGGAGTGTTAAAGAAATTTACGGCGGAGCGGGTATCGGAGCAGATGGGGAAATTACCTACTTCTATGCGAACCCAAACCATATGCCCACAGTGAAACATGGCAGTTATCAAGTGACCTTTACCCTGGAAAAAGATGGGGTTAGTCTGGATTATGAAGATGTTCCTGTTATCATCTGTTGGGATAGAGATATGGTAGTTGCCGCTATGACGGAAGAAATTTTGAATCAGGTAACGTTGGACGAGATATATCCCTTGACGGCAAATATAGATTTACCCAAGGTGGTAGATGGGAAAAAATGGGCGCAAATTGCTTGGCAATCTTCCGACGACCGTATCCTTTCTATTAGTAATGAAAAGCAAATTACAGCGGACGATCTCTTCGCTCCCTATGTGGGGGTGGTAAAACAAGGACAGACGGAGCAGACAGTGACTCTGACCGCTGCCTTTACCTTCCAGCTGACCAATGATGTAACAGGTCGGGAAGAACCTATCGTCCTCTACAAAACCTTTGACGTAACTGTGGCGCCGCTGGGAGCGGAACAGGCAGCAGCGGTGCAAAGAGAACTCCTTGCCAAATTAGACCGAGGATTTGCCGCTAAGGGGCTGCGGGACGCCGTGACCGGGGAACAGTTGGTTGCTGATGAGACAGGTGTATACGCTGTGGCAAACGATATTCAGCTTCCCACTACCGGGGATTTCGGGGTAGACGGCAAGTATTATCCTATTATCATTACCGGTGACAATGAGACAGTTGTCAAAACTCCCGACGTTGCCAATGGTGCTCGGGTGGAAATCTACCGACCTGGCGTGGGGCGTCCTGACGCTATGTCGACGATTACTGTTACCATGCAGGATAAAGATACCAGTGTGACGGCTTCTCGTTCCTTTCATCTTGCTGTTTCCGCTCTGACGGCAGAAGAAGTGGAGCAGGAACTTGTTCTTATGGAGCGGGTAAAAGCTGCTTACTTCGAGGGGCTAAAAGGAGCGAATATTGCCCGCGATGATGTGCGAACCGACTTATCGCCTTTCTTAGAAGTTTATGCAGGCGATGACGGCAATTTGGTCTGGGTTCGTCGGCAGGCAGAAAGAAAAGGCTATGGCATCGTACCTACGCCCATAGAAGGCTGGGAAGATTTAGAGCTGTGGCGGCTCTTCAAATCCAGCAATCCTAATGTGATTAGCCATGAGGATTTGCGGGTGATGAGACATGCAGAGGCCAAGGGGGTAACGGTCTCCGGCTATCTTTCCAGTGAAACGCTGGGACGTTATGGTAAGCTCTATGGGGAAGACCCTATCCGTTACGGGCAATATGCCAATCTTGCCGACCTTTGGTATCAAGCAGTATCTACTGACGTTCCTTCCCCGCATAGCACAAAAATGCTTCGCATGACAGTTGCGGACGCGGCAGGCAATAGCAATACCATGGTGGTGCGAGGAACAAAAAATCCCGATAGTGCTGTTCCGGTCTATGAAACCATTGATGTGTCCTTCTCGCTTTTGGGATTAGATGGCGAAGAATGGATTGCTCCTGTGGCGCTTTACAATTTAGATGAGTCGGCTACCGTTTATGATGTGTTTACCCGCATACTGACGGATAATGGTTACAC
>CATIYQ010000136.1 GCA_949739465.1 uncultured Peptococcaceae bacterium
CACGGCGATATCCCTGTAGGGGCTGTCATCGTGCGAGACGGCGACATCATTGCCCGGGGACACAACAGACGGGAAGAACAGCAATCAGCCATTCTCCACGCAGAAATCGTTGCCATTCAGGAAGCCTGTCGAGTTCTGGGCAGTTGGCGTTTGCGAGATTGCGACCTCTATGTCACCCTGGAGCCTTGCCCCATGTGTGCCGGCGCCATTGTAGAGGCGCAAATCAGGACGGTGGTCTTCGGTGCGGACGATAGTAAATGGGGGGCAGGGGGCAGCTTATTCCAGCTTTTACAGTCGCCTCTCCTCAACTATCAAGCGGAAGTCATCAGCGGTATTTATGCAGAAGAGAGTAAAACCCTCCTGCAACAATTCTTCGCCGCCAAACGAAAATAGAAAGAACATCGATAGAAAAAAGATTCTTCACAAAGAATCTTTTTTCTTTAAAAGAAAATAATTTGAACCAATTCCCCTAACAGTTGCTCTTTATAGATAGGCGCGCCGAAAGGAGTGAATAACATTGGATCAAACGACAGCAGTATTACAGGCGCAAAAAGGAGACAAAGACAGTTTCCGTTTTTTGGTGGAGACCTATCAAAGAACTGCCCTTTCTACGGCTTTTTTCCTCACCCATCACCATCAGACAGCAGAGGACGCCGTGCAAGAAGCCTTTGTTCAATGTTATCTGCATTTATCGGAGCTTAGAGAACCTGCCCAATTTAAATGGTGGTTTTATCGCATCTTGACCCGTATCGCATGGCGAAAAAAGGCAAAAGACGGAAAGACAATCCCCATTGCCGATATTTTCCCTGCCAAAGAAAAGGAGCTGGAGGCAGAACCCCTCTCTCCTGATGCAGAAGGAGACAGAGAAACCCTGGAAGCCTATGTAAATCAACTAGATGAAATCCACCGCACCGTGTTGATTCTTTATTACTTCAACGATTTCTCCGTCAAAGAAATCGCAAGTATCTTAGATTGTTCAGAGGGCACTGTCAAGTCCCGCCTTTATCACGGCAGACAAAAACTCAAAGAAAAACTGATAAAAGAACGCGAAAGAAAAACCGCCCCAAAGGAGGTATCCTTATGAACCAGAAAGACAAAATGAATTCTGAAACTGCTGCTGACCAATACCTCGACCAAATCATCAAAGAGGAACTTACTCAGTTATCCCCTGATTGCCAACGATTTTTGGCGCAAACAGATACCGCCGCTTTCACGGAACACATCATGGAACAGATTGGACGGGAAGAAGAAACAGCAGAACGCGCCCAAAGAGAAAAACGCCTGTCAGAAGAGGAAGAGATGGATATCGTTACGCCTCTTTATTGCAGACAAGAAAAGGAGAGAAAAACAATGAAATCCAAAAAAATTTTTGTTGCTGCCATAGCCGCAGCATTATGCCTGACCACTGCCACTTGCTTTGCCTTTGGTAAAATCGGCAGCTTTGAAGGACACTCTTACCGAGCAGGAGACGAATTCCCCTCTATCACCAAAATGGAACAAGTATTGAACGTTCATCCCAATATGGTAGAAAACTTCTCTAACGGTTTTCAATTCACCCATTACAGCGTGGGAGAAGAATCTAGCCGCGATGAAAACGGCGTGATGCTGGAAACCAAGCCAAGGGTATCTCTGCAATATGAAAACGACGCAAAGCAATGGATTGCCCTGGATATCCGTCCAGTCTTCACCGGAGAAGTTTTTGGCAATAAAAAAGCAACCGCAATCACCTATGGCGACATCACCCTTTACTACTTCGTACAACACCACAAATTCGTTCCCGTAAACTATGAAGTAACCCCCGAAGACCAAGCCCGTATGGACGCAGGAGAACTGGCAATGGGCTATGGCGCAGACACCGTAGAAGAGTGTGATATGACCAATATCTCTTGGGTAGAAGACGGTATGTATTACAGCCTTATCGGTCAGGACTTAGACCTGGATGAAGACGATATGGTACAAATGGCGACAGAAGTCATCTCCCAAGGCAAATAGAACCATTCCTTTCTAAAATTTCATAGAACTTTCTGATAAAAAAGTCTTTGCACGCGTTGCAAAGACTTTTTTATTGGTGTAAAATTTTAGTGTATGTTTTTGTCGAAAAAGCGAACTTTTTTTCTTGCTTTTTCGTCTTGATAAATAGATAAAAATTTTTCGGGCAAACTATCCGGAAAGAAAGGAAACGGCGCGATGGCAGCAGCAGAACAACAAACACAAACCAAGACATCCAAACAAAAATTCATCCGTCCGCTGCTCCTATTCGTTACAGGGATTTTGGCAGTCATCGGCTGCTATGCCTATCCTGCCCCCGCCCTTAATTCAGACGCCGAGGAAAATATCCAAGCAGAAGATGCAATCGGTACGGTAAAAGCCTATGCTGGCGGCGGCGGTGTGAGCAAACGAATCCTCGTCCAAAACACCCTTTCCGAAGAACGAAAAATCAGTCTCTTGCGACAAGGCGGTAAAAATATCCCCAACAGTTATTTTAACCGTTCCGCCTTCATCGGCGACTCCCGCACAGAGGGCTTTCTCCTCTACAACAGTTTGATTCACGCAGGGAATTACGGCATCAAAGCGCTCACCGTAGACGGCTTCTTTCACAAGGAAGCGGTAAACAGTGTCGACGGCAGCAAAATCACCGTGGCAGAGGCAATCCAAAACAAAGAGTACGATGCGTTCTACATCATGTTTGGTATGAACGAGCTGGGCTGGTCCTCAGAAAAAACCTTCATCTCCAAATACGGACAAGTCATCGATACCATTCGCAGCGCGCACCCCGACAGTAAAATCGTCGTCCAGTCCATTCTCCCTGTCACCGCCGAACGGTCTGCCCAAGACCCTATCTTTAACAACGCAAAGATTACCCATTATAACGAACTAATTCAACAAATGTGCCGAGAAAAATCCGTCGACTACTTTAATGTAGCGGCGCGGTTTACCGATGAAGACGGCGCGCTCTTTGCCGACGCCAGCACAGACGGCATTCACCTCAACAAAAAATATTGCAATCTATGGCTCGCCTATCTGAAAGAACAAGCAGCCTTAGGACAATAGAACTATAAGCGAAAGCAAAACCCAGAAAAAGGAGTTTTTTATGTCTCAATCAAGAAGATTTTTTTGCCTTTTCCTCACTATCTGCCTGCTGCTGGTCTTAGCAACAAGCGTTTCCGCTTGCAGCGTGGAAAAAGATACGAATAAGGAGCAACCTCTCTCGCTGGATATGACAGCCCTTGCCGCCCGTCTTCAAGAGGATTTGAATCTAACGGAAGAACTCTCTCCTGTGGAAGAGGAAGTTTTCGGTTATCTTTATGATATCGCGCCTGAATCTTATACAGAGCAGGTATTGCTCCTCTCCACAGGCGCTACTGCCGATGAAATCTGCCTGGTAAGAGCCGCCGACAAAAACAGTCAAAAAGCAATGAAAGAAAAGATGATTGCCCGTATCGACGCACAAAAAGAAAGTTTCGCCACTTACCTGCCTCAGGAAGCTGCCAAACTGGAAAACGCCGTCATCACCGAACAAGGGGATTATCTCTTCCTGGTCGTATGCAGCCAGCCTGAAAAGGCGGACAATATCATCAAAGAAGCGCTACAAGAGAAATAAATCATTCTATAAATCAAACAGAAAGAAGGAACTTTGTTATGCATTACAGCTTTATCATGCTGAAACCGGACGCCGTAGCCCAGGGGCTGACAGAAGAAATCATCACTCGTTTGAAAAACGCGGGGCTTACCATTGCCCACGTTCACTGCTGCGCCGCCACACCGGAAATCATCTGCCACCACTATGCAGAGCCTATTGCCAAATACGGTGAAGGATTCAAAGAAAACGCCAAACGTTACTTTGACGGCAAAATGGTGCTACCCATGATTGTAGCGGCAGAACGAGCAGATATCATTCCTTTCGTCCGCTCCATCGTCGGCGCAACCGACCCGCAAAAAGCCGCTCCCGGCACTATCCGCGGTGACCTGGGCAAAGATTCTTTAGCAGCGTCTATGGCAGAAAACAGAATGTGTGAAAATCTCATCCACGCCAGCGACAGCCCTCAAGCGGTACGAGACGAAGCAGCAATCTGGTTCACACCGGAAACCTGCCAAATGTATTTCGACTAAAAGAGGCTCTTGTCAGTCTCTTTTCTTTATGAAAAAGGAGCTTTTTCTATGCGAGCTGATTACCATATGCATACGGAATTTTCCTTTGATTCCAATGCTACCCTCCACGCGCAACTCCAGGCTGCCATTGAAAGGGAGCTGGAGGAAATCTGCCTCACCGACCACTATGAGCCGGCATACCCGGGACTACCGCTCTGGCAGGTAGATTTAGGAGCAAGAGCAGAAGCCCTTGCAGCAGCAGACCTCGCTCCCTTAAGGGAGAAAATCACCGTTCGCCAAGGCGCAGAAGTAGGACTTCTAGATTTACCGGGACAACGAGCGCACATTCATCAGCTGGTGGAAGACCACAAGCTGGATTTCGTTATCGCCTCCTGCCACCTCTGCCAAGGCGAAGACCCCTATTATACCGACTTCTTCCGCAAGAGAACCAGAGGGGAAGCCTTCTCCCTCTACATCTCCGAGCTGGTAGATTTGGTAAAAACCATTGACGACTTTTCCGTGGTGGGACACATTGATTTTCCGACCAAGGGCTGTCCTTATGAGGATAAAATGCTCCGCTATACCGACGCTCCAGACGCTATAGACGACCTTTTCCGCTATGTCATCGACCGTGGCAAGGGCATTGAAGTCAACACTTCCATTTTCCGCGCCTTAGGCAAAGATACCCTGGACCTTGCCTGGCTGAAACGATACAAAGAATTAGGCGGAGAAATCATCACCATTGGCTCTGACGCTCACAAACCTCAAGACGTAGGATACGCTTGGGACAGTGCAATCAGTCTCATTCGGGAGGCAGGCTTCGGCTACATCGCAACCTTTCGTCAGATGCAGCCCGTCTTTCATAAAATATCCTAACCAATCACTTCACAGGAAAGGCTGATTATTCTCATGTTTACCAACAGGAACAGCTA
>CATIYQ010000137.1 GCA_949739465.1 uncultured Peptococcaceae bacterium
AAAGCGGAAATTTTTGCTCGTCGGGACGGCATTTTTGCAGGTATCGGAGAGGTGAAAAATCTATTGCAAGGAAAACCTGGCATCGAGCTGTGGGCGTTACCGGAAGGCGCGGAATTTCACAATAAAGAAGTGGTAGCGACTATTTCCGGTCCTTACAGCAGTTTCGGGTTAATGGAAACGGTGATTCTGGGTATGCTTGCTTCTTCTTGCGGCTGGGCGACAGCGACAAAAGAAATCAAAGAAGCGGCAGGCGACCACACCATTACTTGTTTCGGGGCAAGACATGTCCACCCTGCTGTGGCTCCCGTTATGGAGCGGGCGGCTCTTGTGGGCGGAGCAGACGGCGCCAGCTGCATTTTAGGAGCGAAACTTATGGGCAGAGAACCCCAAGGTACAGCGCCTCATGCGTTGATGCTTATTGTAGGCGATACGGTAGAGGCTGCTCTTGCTTATCATAAGGTGATGCCCGACGGCGCGCTGCGGCTCGTATTGGTAGATACCTTCAAAGATGAAGGGGAAGAATCTCTGCGGGTAGCGGAAGCCTTAGGCGACAGCTTAGACGGTATCCGTCTGGATACGCCGGGAGAACGAGGTGGCGTCACTGTTGAGCTGGTAAAAGAAATGCGGGCGAGACTGGATATTGCAGGTTATGAAAAAGTGAAAATTTTTGTTTCCGGGGGATTGACGCCGGAACGGGTGCGTATCTTAAAGGATGCAGGAGTAGATTCCTTCGGGGTGGGCAGCTATATTTCCGGTGCGTCCGCCATTGATATGACCATGGATATTAAAGAAGTAGACGGCAAGCCTGTGGCGAAAAGAGGTCGTATTCCGGGCATTCGTGCTAACGACCGTTTGGTAAAATTGCTGTAAATTGCTTTCAAAAGAGAAACATGAAATGATGACGATGAAAAACATGGAAAAAAGAGACCTAACCGGCAGTGAAATTATGCAGTATAGCAAAAGCGCCGAGGAGAAAGTGCGTCAAAAAGCCTTCTTCCGACGGAAACGAAACGGCTATCTTTTGTTAATTGCAATGTTGCTGTTAGTGGTGTTCGTATTTGTATCGGGCGGTTTTTCTACTGGTGATGAGGAGATTCCTCTGGATAAGGAACTGGTGGTGCAGGTATCCGGGGCTGTGCAGGATATCGACCCTGCCTATGTCCAGTCTAATGAGGAGATTACTATTTCTCGGCTGGTTTTCCAGGGGTTAGTGGCATATGACGCCCAGGGGGTTCTCTCTCCGGCGTTGGCAGAGAAATGGGAAACCAGTCCTGACGGCAGAACGATTACCTTTTATCTGAAGGATAATGTCTACTTTCATAATGGTCGTAATGTGACAGCAGGCGACTGTAAGTTTACCTGGGAACGGTCTTTGCGGGTGTCGGCGCCAACCGCCTATATTTTTGAGAATATTGTAGGCGCGGAAGATGTGCTGGCAGATAGAAGCAAAGAGTTAAGCGGTATAGAAGTAGTGGATGATTATACCTTGCGGATACAGCTGAAAGAACCGCAGCCTGATTTTATCACTTTATTGGCACAGCCTGCCGCTGCTGTATTAGATCGTTTTGAACTGGTAGAACAGGGTACCAGCTTTGCCCGACCGGGCGGAAATCCGCCCAGTGGTATCGGTCCCTTCCGGTTAGTGGAGTGGCGTCATGGAGAGCAGATGGTTTTAGGGGTGAACGACCGTTATTGGGGAGAGAAACCTTGGCTGGAGCGGATTAAGTTTGTCTTAAATCTATCTGCAAAGGATACGTTTATCGCTTTTGACGCAGGAGAAGTTGACATTGTTCTGGATTTCCTGCCGCGGGACGCCGCTGATTGGTGGGGAAAACCGGAGCAGTTAAATTGGTATACAGAGCCGGTTCGATTAGCTCATTTTGTGGCAATCAACGACCAAAAGCCGCCCTTTAACAATGTTGCTTTGCGAAAGAGCATAATGACGGCAATCAATGCCGACCGAGCGTTGGTTGCGGGCAGAGATAATCAAGGCGCAGTGCTTACCGGTTTGTTTACGGATTATTGGAGAACGCTGAGTCATGATGCTGAATCCCAAAGCAATCCTGGCGATTTAGAAGAAGCAAAAGCAATATTGGCGGAGAATGGTATGGCAGACGGACAGGGTGTGCCACCCATTACCTTGTATTGCCCCGATAGGTTGGGAGATAAAGCCATTGCCCAAAGTATCCAAGAAGATTTAACCCAACTGGGACTTGCGGTAACGGTGACGCCTATGTCTTATAAAGACTTGCGGCTCGCCATTCGTCAGGGAGAGGTGGCGTTTTATACCATGCAATTTGCCGATAAAGGTGGCGGCATTGATACCTTTTTCTATGAAATCGTTGATGGACGGTATCAAAAAGTGGTTAACAGCAGTAGCATGGATGGTCTTTTGCGGCAAGGATATCTGGCGGAGACCGGTCGCAAGTATGAGTTATTTTCTCAGATTGAAGAAAATTTGACGGCGAATCATAGCTTGAAATTTCTCTATACGGTGCAGACGTCTGTTCTTTGCAATGAGAAGTGGCAGGGCGTTATGGTGACCAATGGCGGAAATCTTATCTTAGAGCAAATACAAGAAAAAGCCGATGTGATTCACTAAAAGAGCCAAAAGCAATAAAAAAGAAAGCAGAAAATTTTTATGATTTGCTGCTTTCTTTTTACTTGCAGAAGGAGATATCTTGTGCTATAATAAGCAATGTTCTGAAGAAAATTTTTCGGAATAGAGAATCTTATATGCGAGCATGCTGGAACTGGCAGACAGGTACGTTTGAGGGGCGTATGTCGTATGGCGTGCGGGTTCAAGTCCCGCTGCTCGCACCATTCAAAAAAGAATCGTCAAATTGACGATTCTTTTTTATTTGTATTTTTGTAGGATTAGATTGCCTTTTGGTACGTTGGTTCTGTGGCGGTCTTACTGCAATCTTCTACTTTGCGGGCTTTTATAAAAATGCTGGGGGCGGGGTGGAGTTTGGCTAAGGGCTTTTGCAGAAATTTTTCTAATCCGGCAAGGAAGCGGTAGCCAAATACCTTTTTTAGGAAACCGTTGCGGAAAAGCGAAACGCACAGTTCTTCTTCGATAACAAAGCCGTTTTCTTGAAGCATATCTCTGATGTAGGCGGGATGAAAGTTATAGAAAATGCCGTTCCCCCTTCTGCTGGGTTGATAGTCGAAAGGTTGAATATTGGGGCGTCTGAAAAGATAGCGGCAGATTTCCAAGATATTTTTCTTATTGGCGTATTCGAAGATAAATGCGCCGCCTTGAGGTAACACAGCGTTTACCTGACGAAAGAAGCAGGAAACGTCCTCTACATGGTGCATAACGCGAACACAAACAGCGTTATCAAAGACTTGTCCCAGCTGGTCTAAGTCATATAGATTTAATGTTTGGCATTCTACTTGCTGAAAGCCTGTTTCTTCCACATATTGTTTTGCCTGGGCAACCAGTTTTTCTGTGCAATCGGTGAATAACACATGGCTGCATTTTGGCGCATACTCATTAATCAGTCGACCGAAGCCGCCGCCAATCTCAATGCAGTCGCCACGCATATCTTTGGTCAAGCGTCTCATGGCAATGCGTTCTACGGCGTCTTCATAGGTGCGGTTATGCTCGTCCCAGAATTTATGATAGTCTACATTATTATAGTCGAAAACCTCGTGGTTTTGTTTGTGATTTGGTTGATTTTTTGTAATATCCATGGTCCTTTGCTCCTTTTGGCGATTTAGTTCTCTTTGATGAATAAGAGCGTTTCATTTATCATTCGGTTTATTTTTTTGTCTGAAATCAGTATATCTTGTGGGACTTTCTCGAATGTAAACGAAATCTTAAGGATTGCTTGTCAATTTGTTAATCCTTTATGAATCCCTTATAGCTTCACATCAAATTTACGTCGTTTGACGCTCAGATAAACTTCTGTACGGTGCTTACCTCTTTTGCTTTTTGAGCCATAATTTTACCAAAGGCAGTTGACAAAACGATATTTGTGATGTATTGTAATGTAGTTAGCGGAGACTAACTAGATTTATTGCAGAAAGGCTCCGCCTTTTTTGTCTCTTATAGTTAGTCTTGACTAACTTATTTGTTGAATCAATGTTTAACGTATAAGGAGGTATCATTTTGTTTAGAAAGACGCTTAGCCTGCTCTTGTCCATAGCTATGCTTATGACTATGGTGCCAATCCCCGTCCAAGCGGCTGGGAATGGATTTACCGCTGTTTCTATTACTGATGAAATAGTAACGCCGGAGACTTCTACACTGACCGTAAATATTACGAATCTGCCGTCCAGTGGCATTTTCCGCATTGTTATGATGGATAACAGCGAAACATTCGACAGTGATAAGCTGAACAACTACACTTCATTGTATTTTGCGGTGTTATCCAATTTGCAAGAGGGTAATAATACGCTGACCCTTGCGACTGCGCCTATGGCAGGAAAAAAGCTCGTTGCGGTAGTTCGTGATACTACTGCAACCATGACGGACTATCCTTCCGAGCCGATTGTTGTTTCTGAAACCCCGTCTATTATTTCAATTGCCACTCAAGAAATTACAGCGGAAACAACTGAACTGACATTGAATTTCATAAGGGTACCTGCCTATGGTATGGTAAAGGTTATTGAGCTTTCTGAAAATGAAGTTTACGACGAAAGCAAACTGAATAGCTACAACGCTATTTACACAGCTTATTTTTATTCTGCAAATCTGAATGTAGGAGAGAATAACGTATTGCTTACCAATTCTCCTACTCCGGGCAAGGTAATCTATGCCGTCGCTCGCGACAGTGAGGTCAGTCCTACAAGGGACTATATTTCTGCCGGAATTATTGTAGCGGGAGAGGAACCGCCCAAGAAGACTTATGAGCAGATTCTTGCGAATTGCTCTGTGCAAATCCTTGATAACGGCGCCGTGCGCACTGAATCATTTAAGCAGGAAAACACCACGGTTGGGTATTCTGCCGTTTTGGATAATGATGTACTCAGCTGCCATCTTCAATTCTTTGCTTATCCCGGCAATGCTGCTTTTGACCCCGATTCTAACATCGTTAAGCGGCTTGGCGGCTGTGATATTACGGGCACAGACGCTAAGGGTACAATGGCGATAGATCTAACCGATGTTCCGGTGGGTTATCGCGTAGTAGCCGCTCTGTATGTCAAACTGGCAGACGATTATTACCGTACCGTGCCTTCTAATCAGCGCCTTGAGGTGGTGGATGCCAATGGTCAGGGTTTTCAAGATTATGTTTATCCCGATGCTTCTATCGTAGAAACGGCGATATCCTCTGATATGACAAGCCTACACATCTCGCTGACAGGAGATGAGCGAATATTTGCAGCTGCCAAAGCCGGCACAGTATCTATTAAAGTTGCGGTGGGTCAGTATCCTGCCGATGCAAATTTCGATTTTGAAGGGGAACACCAGATTTCCCTCGTGAGCAATTTGGACGCAACAGAGCCTTTTGTAAATAAAGAGGTTCAGCTTATCCAAGCGCTTAAGCCTGGTTATCGTGTCAGAGCCGTTGTCTACTGGAGTCAGAACACCGATTTGATATTACCAAAAGGCAACGATTATGAATCGGTCTTCAACCGTCCTGATGATTCGGTCATTGTAACACAGGCGGAGGAAACGGATTTTATCATCAGCTTTTCCAACAGCATTTATACAAATGACGCAAACCTCACCTTCCATGTGGCTGCAAAAGAAGGCATGGAAAATACCATCCTGAACATTGTAGGTCTTTGTAAGGTGGATAATAATGGCAATACCGATATTACAAATAGCAACTCCTATGTTGTCAGGGCATTCGGCAAAACAGCAGGAGATATTACGCTTGAAAATATCTCAGGTCTCGTCGCCGGAGACAATTTGCGCTTTGTGATTCGTTACTTTGATGCAACCAATGAAATGCGCACTGTTGAAAGCAAAACCTTTACGGTTTTGGCGCCGACAACGCCTGCGGAGGCAACTGTTGCCATCACAAGCGAAGCTCTCACAGTGGACAGTACCGATATTTCCATTTCCGCGCAGTTTGACAATACGGCGCTTCTAACGATTTATACATATTCCGATGAGTCCTTTGATCCGGCAAAGCTGACGCAGGATGAGCGCAGCAATTATGCCGCAATAAAATTTCTTGCCAATTCACCTGCCTCCACGACTGTAAACTTTACAGATAACACGATGTTGCGGGAGGGTGATAAGCTCATCGCTGTTTTGTGGACTAACCTTTCCGGTGATATGCTGGCAAAATCGGAGCCAATTACTATTGCTGCTGCAGCGCCCAAAAGCCAGCCCGTAGCGTACATCCGCAACTCTGATAAACTTACTGCTGGACAGACCAGCGTTGTCTTGACTACCGGCTATGACAGCCGCTGCTCAGATGTTACTTATACGCTCTACCAGTTTGACGGCGACGCATTGGACAAATCAACGGCAACGGTGGTTATATCCGGAAGACCCTCAAATAACACATATGATACCTACTATGTAAGTCCCGGCAGGTTGACTGCAGGGAGTAAACTTCAGCTCTCCGTGGTTGCTGACGGCGTAGAAGCGCTGTCCAATGTGGTGACGGTATTGCCTGCTCCTGACTGGGGGACACCCTATGCAGCTTTCAATGTCAGCGCAGTGAAAAGCGATGATAAGTCTGTTTCCATTAAAGTGGATTATTCAGATGAGTATTTAAAAATGGATGGATTTTACTGTGATGTGACTTTGTATACTTTCTCTGCCGCATATACTGATCAGGAGTTTGCAGAAAATGAGTTATGGGAACAATTCTCTGTCGTAAAGAGCGTGGGTAAACTTAATTCTACCTACAATGAACAGACTCGAGGAGAGTTGACAATCCCCCTCTATGAAAGCGCAACATTGACTCCTGGAGATAGATTGATTATCAAAGTTCGTCTTCCCCATACTGAGTGGGAAGGTGAAGAGGTAGACTACATTTCCTCCTCCGTTCCTATTCTTAGTAATAGCGAAATCGTAAAAGGTCCTGTGGTTCTCCTATATAACTTGGAAGAAAACAAATCTCTAGGTAGCCGTCTGCGTGAAGTTTTGGCAGAGCTGGGCGTTTCTGCAGTAGATGTTACAAACGACCAGTTAAGCCAGACTGTTGGTTATTTGGCAGGAATGGAGGGATACGAATATAATACAGATCCTTACAATGGACAGGGTAATGATGTGGAGTTCATGCTTATGGCGAATTTTCCAGAGGCTCTTTTGGATCGATTCCTTGCAGCCATGACCGAGAATGGTATCTCTATCGGACATAAAGCTGTTACCACTGCCTATAATGTGGAGTACCAGTTCCATGAGCTCATTGATGACATTGCAAATGAGCATCAAGTGTTCCAAGCGCTGTTGGAGTTAGATAAGCTGCTGGATAAAGCGGAGGCTCTGAAAGAGGAGCAATACGGTGGATTACAGCAATGGGATTTATTGCAAACTGCCATTGCTGAGGGAAATAAGGTGCTGTCCTCTTATGAGCCGTCATTGGAATCCCTATTGACTGCTATTGAAAATCTGAAAGAACCCTATCTGGTGCTGACGGGACTTGTTGAGATAAGCGGCACAGCGATTATCACCACTGAAGTTCAATCTGATGGAACCTATAAATTGACCGTCTCGGTACAGGACGGTGGACTTTCCGACTATGTATATACATGGAGTAGCGGGGAAATCGGCAATGTGCTTTCGGGTGTTTCCCCCGATGATCTTATTACGAAAAAGGTCACGATTACCTCTTCCAGTGCTCTGGGCGCGCTCACTGCACAACTGGCAGTTCCCGATGTTCCCGGTATGACAGTGAATGTGACCGGAAACGCTATCTCTGTCAGCTTTACTGAGTCTGATGAAGTATTGAATGCGCCTGCGCCAACAGAATATATCGCGGATTTGTATTTGGACGGCGCACTGGTAAAAACAGCGTCTGTATCTTCCGGTGAGAAAATATCTTTTACTGGTTTGAAGAATAACACGGGATATGTTTTAAAAGGTTACGCCGTGAATATTGTCGGGCGTAGCAACATAGTTGAGAAATCTGTGGTAACGGGAACGTCGGTGGGAAATAGGCTGACGGGGGGATTCGGTGACCATCAGCATATTTCTACACCTGAAATTGGTTTCGTCGATATTCCTGCAGGTATATACTATGAAGATGCTGTACAATGGGCAATCAAAAATAATATTACGAACGGTACAAGTGAAACTACCTTCAGTCCTAATGCTGTTTGCACACGGGAACAGGCGGTCGCTTTCCTTTGGGGAGCAGCCGGCAGACCGATGCCGACGGTTACAGACTGTATGTTTGAGGATATTTCTCCGAACGAGTGGAGCTATTACGCAATCCTGTGGGCTGCTGAAAATGGAATTACAATGGGTACTTCTGCTACTGAATTTAGCCCTGACAGCATTTGCACGCGCAGTCAGATTATTACCTTCATTGCTCGGTTTACCGGAGTGACAGATGAAAGCACAGAGGTTGTTTTCGATGATGTGTCGAGAAGTGCATACTACGCGGCAGCAGTAACCTGGGCGGTAAATTATGGAGTAACGAACGGAACGTCTGCTACAACTTTCAGTCCTGATGCTGATTGCAGCCGTGCGCAAATCATGACATTCCTCTATCGCTATATGGTTAAATAATGTGCAGTTGTGTCATTATTCTTAAAATATCTATCCAGATGTAACGAAGGAATTGAAGTGTTCTGCATTTGAAGGTCTTGACTTGTAAGAAAAAACAAGTAAAATAGAAAAAGTCCTGATATTTCTACATCGAGAATATCAGGACTTCTTTTATGAATATTAGATGGGAGGAGCGGTAAGATGACGGAAGACGATTTTCTGCTGGCATATCTTGCAGATAAAATAGCCCAATGCGAGAAAAATGATATTGTTTCTTATAGCAATTTTTTAGACGGACGGCAGCGGGTATTGGCGGAGCAATATTGCCGTAAAAACTGCAAAAATCTCGTTCTTTTCTGGGGCGGTTATGAAGAGGCGGAGCGGACTGTCTGTTTCTTTTTGCCATGGTATCTGACAGAGGGCGCCTTTGCGGAAAGCAGAGAAAAGAATTCGCCGCTGACGCTGCTTCGCGTTACGCCCAGGGGAGACATTTCCCTTTCTCACCGTGATTATTTAGGCGCGCTGATGGGGCTTGGCATCAAACGGGAATTGGTAGGGGATATTTTAGTCTCCGACCAAGGCGCGGATATGATTGTCTTTCGCAAGCTATTGCCTTATCTGGAAACGAACTATGAAAAAGCGGGCAGAGCTTCTTTGACAATGGAAGAAATCCCCTTTGCCGAGATTCGCCCTCATTGTGGGGAGGCACAAAGATTGCCGTTGACCGTTGCCTCTCTGCGTCTGGATACGCTGGTTGCGGCTGTTTTTCATCTTTCTCGTAATATGGCGGTAGATGCGATTAGCCATGGGCAGGTATTCCTCAACGGAGGGCTTTGCGAAAAGCCGGAAAAGAATGTGCGGGCAGGTGATAAAATCGTCCTGCGGGGCAAAGGAAAAGCCGTCCTTAAAGAAGTGGGCGGCAAAACTCGCAAAGATAAAATCAGTGTGACAGTGGAACGATATCAATAAAAA
>CATIYQ010000138.1 GCA_949739465.1 uncultured Peptococcaceae bacterium
GGTTTGTTGTCATGGTAGCTCCTTTCTAAAGCAAGAAATATTAAAAAAAGAAAAGAGACTAAAAAGCTAAACTTTGGAGTCTCTTGCAGTGCTGATTATTTTGCCGGGTAGAGAAGCGGGGCTTCTATATAGCGTCTGGGTAGACGGTCGGTGAGACGGGTCATGAACTCTACTTGCCCTGAGCCTACCAACCTGCCTAAGTCCTCGCAGCTGATAGCGTCGTATTCGTTTGCGCCAATCAAAATCACTTCTTCTCCTGCTTGTATAGGAATATCTTTGTCAATTAGAATCATGCATTGGTCCATGCAAATGGTGCCGACCACAGGAAAGCGATGGTTTTTATAGAGAACCTCCGCTTTGTTGCTCAGCCCTCTGTCGTAGCCGTCGGCATAACCAATGGGAAGGGTGGCGATTTGACAGGCTGTTTTTGTGGTATAAGTGCTGTTGTAGCTGATGCGAGTACCTGCCGGCACTTGGTTGACCCTGGCAATTTTTGCTTTGAGGGTCATGGCAGGATAGAATGTGCCTTTTGTTCTGTCCAGGCAGGGAGAAAGATAGCAGCCGTAAGTGATAATCCCTGGACGTACCATATCCAGGTGGGCTTCAGGGTAGTTCAGAATGGCAGAGCTGTTTGCCATATGTTTATAGGTGAAAGTGTGATTGCCGTCTTTTTCTAAGGCTGCAACAAAGGTGCGAAAACGACTGATTTGTAATTCTGAATAAGTACGGTCCTCTTCGTCGGCGCAGGCCATATGGGTGTAGATGCCTACTGCCTCTAAGTGGGGCAGGGCAAGAATCTCTAACGCTTCTTTTTTTCCGACTTCATCTATGTTTACGCCCAGGCGGGTCATGCCGGTATCTACCTTCAGGTGGATAGGAAATTTCACCCTTTTTTCTGCTGCAAGGTTATCTAAAATCTTTGCCTCTTCATAAGAGAACATCGTTGGCGTTAAGTTGTATTGCAATAGCCGCGGATAGTCTTCAGTAGGCGTCCAGCCGAAAATAAGAATGGGGACGGTGAAGCCCTGTTTCCTGAGTGCAATACCTTCGTTGGCAATGGCGACGGCGAGCTGTGTTGCGCCTGCTGCGAGACAAGTTTTTGCGACTTCTGTCATGCCGTGTCCATAAGCGTTTGCTTTGACCACGCCCATGACTTCGGCAGGAGATACGATACGTTTGATTTCTTGTATGTTATGACGAATGGCGTTGAGATTAATCTCCAGCCAGGTTGGTCTTGTATTCATCATAAGCCTCCTATGGTGGCAAACTTTTCTTACAAATACGTTTCTGATATTGGCTTTATTCTATCATAATCTATGACGGTTTTCAATTTTGGATTGTTCCAAGGTCAAAAGAAAAATTTACGGTTTCAGCATTCTTTCCTATTCATTATAGTATATTTATGATAAAATAATAAAATAATGCGGGAAGAGGTGAAAAATATGTCCCAACCGGGCGTATATGATAAACTTGATATGGAATCAATCCAAAAGCAGCTTGACAATATGGTAACGGCTTTTTTGGAAAAAGGAGCGATTGCCTCGGGCAGTGTTTTGGTGTTAGGATGCAGCACCAGTGAGATTTGCGGCGGAGAAATCGGCAAAGGTTATTATGCCGCTATGGGAGATGCGGTGATTGATACGATTTTGCCCATACTGGAGCAGGAAGGCGTATCTCTTGCCGTGCAATGCTGCGAACATCTAAACCGTGCTTTGGTGGTAGAAAAAGAGCTTGCTCTTGCTAAGGGCTGGGAGATTGTTCAGGCAGTGCCGGTGCCGGCAGCCGGCGGCTCTGCTGCCGCGGCGGCATATGACAGGCTGCAAAATCCCGTCCTTGTCGAGCATATTTCTGCTGATTGCGGCATAGATATTGGCGATACTTTTATCGGAATGCACATTCGTCATGTGGCAGTACCAGTGCGCCTGTCTTGGGATACCTTAGGCGGCGCTCATGTGACCTTTGTAAAGAGCCGCCCCAAATATATTGGTGGCGAGCGGGCTTGTTATCATCTGTAATCGTTAGCAAAAAAATTTAGCAAAGTGGAGTAGGCTATGACGGATTATTTGGTGAATTTATTGGCAGATTTGCCGGTTACCTGGCAGATATTTCTTATGTCTATAATCCCCGTGACAGAGCTTAGGGCTGCTATCCCTATCGGCATTTTGCTGGAGGCTACGCCGTGGCAGGCATTTTTTTGGGGTGTTTTAGGTAATCTGGTGCCGATTATCCCATTGTTACTGCTTTTGCCGTTGCTCTATAGTTGGGCTTGTCGGATTCCCTTTTTGGAGTCATTTTTAACAGGATTTGTGGCAAAATGCCGCCGCAAGGGACATCAAGTAGAAAAGTATGGTGCCTTGGGACTGCTCTTTTTTGTTGCTGTTCCGCTGCCGGGAACCGGGGTGTGGACAGGGTGCTTTGTTGCTTTTCTTATGGGCATCAATTTTTATTATGCGGCAGTTGCTATTTCTTTAGGCGTTGTTCTTGCCGGGATTACCATAACCCTGGCAAGCGTTGGTGTGAAGACGATGTTTCTCTCTAACCTGCTTTTTCAGGCGGAGTTTATCGGACTGCTGTTGATTATCGCCATTCTGGTCTGGTGGGGCTACAAATGGTGGCGGCGGCAAAAATAGGGAATCGAATAGAGAAAAATAATGCAGAAAACAAAAGGGAGACATTTTCAAAAATGTCTCCTTTTTTTATGATTTTATGTTTCTCAAAGTTACAAAAAAGTGTACTTTTTGGATATGCGAAAAAATGCGTTAATCCTGTTATTTAATATAGCATTCTTCTAGGCGAATTTCAACATTTTTTGGCTTTTTCTGGAAAAAAATAATTTTCCAAAAAGTACACGTTATTGTTTTTAGGTGGTTTTATAACGAAAATCTTAAAAATAGAAAATGGAAGTTTCAGGAATTGGACGGATAAGAAATTTTTTTATTTTTGACTTAAAAAGTGAGGGGTAAGAAAGTACACTATTATAAATAGAAAGATGTGTTATCCGTGATGATATAAATGGCACAAATAAAAGGAAACCGGAGACGATTCCATGAGAAAGAAGGCAGCATATGCCTATCATCAATTATTAAATCACTATCTTCTCATTTGCTTGTTTTTTGCCCTGATTGTTTTGACGCTGGTAGGCGTGGGGAATGTGATTCTTGTCAGCTTGCTGGGTGTGCTGCTCTCGTTGGTCGGGGTGATGCAGGGTAGGACAAACGTCGATTTGTGGATATTGTTGCCGCTATTGGTTTACAATGTTTTTAGCTGGATTTCCTCTTATCGCACCTTTGGCAATCCGGTAGAGGGTTTTGTTTCCCTGCAGTTGATTTTCCCTGTCATCTATTTGCTGTCAGCTTATTTATCTCCACATGAACAGCTCCGGCTGCGTAAACTGTGCGTGGTTTGGGTCGGGGTAGTTGCTGTTCTTGGTATCATGCAATTCCTCTATGGCGCTGTAGTCATGGGTAGCGCCAAAAGGCTGGGTGGTCTTTTAGGTAATCCTAATGGCATGGGTATTTACTTGGTGTTGGGATGGTATGCTTGGTTGGGTTTTGAAGGAAGATTTCTTTCCCGCTTGGAGCCCTTTCTCCTCATCGCGCTGGGTTTGACGCTGTCTATGGGCAGCTTTGCCGCTATGGCGGTGGGCATTGTTACCTTGTTGGCGTTAAAGAAACGTCAGCATTCCTGGTTTGATACATTCTCTTACTGCCGAGTACTTTTAGCGCGCATTAGCTTAGGGGTTGCTATTGGTTTTTTGCTGTATGTGGGGGCGGCACGCACAAACGCCTCTTGGATATGCCTTTTCATTGCTGCCTATGCCTTGTATGCGGCTTGGTGTTGGCAACGCTTTGCAACATTCTTGCAAGAGAGAAACAAGATTGCTTTCCTTTTGGCGATGCTGGGTATCCTGGTTGCAGCAGGGGCTGTTATCATGCGGCCTAGCGCTGCGGCAACTTTTGGGGAACGGCTGGCGATGATAAAAAACGGCATTGGCTACCTTGGAATGAATCCTCTTTTTGGGGTAGGACCATATCAGTGGCGTGTGCTAAACCTTGCCGACGGTGATATCTATTTCAATACCAATCACATTCATAACATCTTTGTTCATGTGGGCGTGGAATTGGGTTGGATTGCCATGGCAATGCTTATCTTGATTGTGGTAAGATGTTTTTGGAAAAGAAAAGATTTTGCATTGCTGCCAGCTTGCGTTGCCTTTCTCTTTCACAGCATGATAGATACGGGATTCTTTTATTTGGGCATCGTGGCGTTGCTCCTCTTTACGGTGGGCGAGCCTTGTCGCGGCGGCAGCGCATTATCCTTTATCGGGGCAAAGGTTTTGTTTTCTCTGTTGGCGCTGGTGTTTTTGGGGAATTTGTGGTGGTATCTGCGTATGATATAGGAGGAGCTATGACGCTGCAAAATAAGAAAAAAGAAACACGTTCCGTTTGGTTTCTCTTAATCGGTTTTTGCATTTTGACCGTGTTGGTTTTTGCGCTATGGCGTATAGCGGACCACCGTTTGCCTGTTTTTGTGGGACGGCAATTAACCATGGAAGAGCAGCAAATCGTTGTGGAGCGAAACAGTTCGCTTATTGATTATGTTTATCTAACTGCTAATATGGACTTTCCTCGCAAGGAGCGTATCCGCAAAATCACCATTCATCATATGGCTGGCGATTTGACGTTGGAGGATTTAGGCGCTTCCTTTGCCAAGCGAGACCGGCGGGCTTCTGCCAATTATGCCATTGACAGCAGAGGTCGAGTCGGGCTTTATGTGGAGGAGTCAAACAGGGCCTGGACTTCCAGCAGCGAGGAAAATGACCAGCAAGCTATCACCATAGAGGTGGCAAACGATGAGATGGGCGGCGAGTGGCATGTAAGCGACGCTGCCTATGAGAAATTGATTGATTTGTGTGTTGATGTCTGTAAACGCAACGGCATTGACAGATTGGACTATACGGGAGATAGCAGAGGGAATTTAACTTTACATAAAATGTTCTCCAATCGAACGGAATGTCCCGGACCTTATCTGGAAAGCAAAATGCTGGAGATTGCTAGCCGCGTCAACGAGCAGTTGGCAGCGGAGCCGGAACAGAAAAGAGCTGATAAAAATGGGTTGACAACGAAATAAATTATTTTTTTCGGAAATGATTTATTATAAATTTGCTGAAGAGAATGTTCATAAAAAGGGGGGAATGAAAATGCTCGACAAAATGAAAAAGACACTATTTCCTATCTTACTGGTAGCGCTGATTTTTGCTCTGACATTAGGTACTGTGGTTCTTGCTGCCGCTGATTTTACCATTGGCGGTGCGGACGGCAGTTCTTACGGATTGATCCTGGAAAAGAAAATCGGCAGCGACAATCAAGAAGAAACAGCGCAAAATAAAAATTTTAGTTTCTGGCTGAGCGGGGAATCCATCCAGCAAGGCAGTCGTCAAAAATGGGTGAACGGTATTGTAACTTTGACCGGACCGAGCCGTGAAACCATTTATATTGACGGTTGTGACAGCCATGTTATCGTAGCGGAAATCCGTAACGACCTGACGATAAAACAGGTAAAAAACGCCGCTGCTATGGCAGAACCGGAGTTGAAGACGGTAGTTTTGTATGATGATATTTTGGAAATCCATGGTCCTAAGCTGGTAAAAGACGGCGACCAATGGGTGGAAGAAACAGCTGATATTTTTGTTCGGGTTAGCGGCGTTCCAGCCGTTCAAGAAGTAGCAGAGCTACAAGGAAAATACATGGTGATTAAAGGGACATCCTTTACTTATCAAGTAGATGGAGAGGGTAACGAGATTACCGATGATAACGGAAAACCGATTATCGTTGACGGCGACCCTGTGGAACTTGCTGTATGGACGGCAGATATTGACGGTACGGATTTGACCATTGACCGCAGCGGCATTGTGCCTGCCGACCTAAACAGATTTTATTTCACGCCGACAGGCGATGCTGTTACCTTCCGCAGTGATAAAATCGGTAACGGGGAGGACCGGGAATATACGTTCCATATTAAGGGACAAGGCGATCACGGTCCTAACCCCGTAGACCTTACCATAACGCTAAAAGCGGGGGAAATCAGCGCGCCTATTAAGAAATTACCTCACGATACATATTTAATCACAGAAGAACCTTGCTTTACAGTTGGTGCGGGGCAAGGCGTTATCGACCCTCGTCCTATGAAGGTTCATGCCGGACCTTTCTCTGAAATAACCATTACCAAAAGCATAACAGAAGTAAATCCTGACAGCCCGCCGATAACAACAAACTTAGCCATACAAGCAGTGAAAGAAGACCAATCTGTTGATGATATGAAGATAAATGCGATATTTCAGACTGTATATGCCGCTACCCCTGAAAATCCTTTGGTGTTGCCGCAGGAAGTGACGGTAGACGGGCTAACCCCCGGTCAATTGTATCGCATTGTAGATGAAGAAAATATTGGTTTTACCGTCTCCTATATGAACCAGTTGCCGATGGAAGTGACCGCTCGGACGGAAGGAAACGGTATGCCGACAACGACCTTTACCAATACTTATGATAAGGCGTTTGGCAGTTTGCTGGTTTCTAAAACGGTAAAAGGGGCAAAAGAAGACGCTCCGGAAGAATTTACTTTTACCCTTACCATGTCAGACCCTGATGGTGTTCCTTTTGACGGGGAATACATCTATACCGGCGGTCGTGTGATAGAAGATGCTGAGCCTGCCCAAGACGGTGCAATCAGATTCAAAAACGGTATCGGTACCGTCACTCTGAAACATGGACAGTCTATCCTTATTAATGGGCTGTTGCCCGGCACCCATTATACCATTGGGGAAACAGTAGAAAAAATCGATGGTGAGAACGCCTTCAAAACAGTGAAAATCAATGGTAAAAAGGTTTCTGCTGTGGATGATATGGTTAGTA
>CATIYQ010000139.1 GCA_949739465.1 uncultured Peptococcaceae bacterium
CACCGGTTTATAATAATCTTTGGAAGTAGACAAATCTTTAAACTTCCCAGCAAGACTGGTGTTTTCTTCCAAGCCCAACGCATTTACCAGATATACGGCAAATTCTGCTCGGGTAATGTTTCTTTTCGGATAGAAGTTAATGTTTTTATCGTTAATTACGCCCAAAGACTGTAAATAGAGAATATCATCTTTTGCCCAGTGATTTGCAATATCGCTGAATGCACCTTGAGAAACAGCATTGTTATCCTGAGAAGAACTGCTGGTTGCCGTATGGTCGTTAGAACCTACCAAGCAATAAACACCGGTCTTAGAGATATTAGCAGTTACCTTTTTGGCTGTGGTATCTACCGTACCCCCCACCAAGCTCCACACATAGTTGGTCACATGATTAGCAGTGTCCAGGTCGAAGTAATACATTCTTAATTTATCAGCAGGCACACCACCGGTAGGTACTTCCCAATTGTTTCCCCATTCGTAATAATCGCTTACTTTGATAGCGCCGCCAAAGTCCTTAATATCAGCGACGAGTCTGCCTCCAGCCCGAAGTTCCGCCTTTAAAGTAAAGGTGGTAGCAGGTTCCCGATACATACCTTTGGAGTTGTAAGTGCCGTCGGAAAAATACTTCCCGGACTTATCCATATCTTTTACCACAAAAGTAATATCCATTTCTAAAGGTTCTGCGCCGTTTTCCCGACTTTTCCATTCCGCCGTGTTTTTAATGGCGTTAGGGTCGATGGTCACGTCGATAAATTTCATTTCAATAAAAAGCTGTTTTTTATTTTCAATCATATAATTAACAGCTTCTTGCGTCAAAGCAATATCTTTCGTCTTCGGCGTGCTGGTTAATTTCAGTTTTACCAAATCGCCGGATACATTGTTTTTCGCCATTTCTCTGTCGATGTTGACACCGTCGGTAGTAGCGGCAAAAGCAGCTGCGGACAATGCAAACACAGTGAAACAAACAAGAAATAATGCTACAATTTTTTTCATTTCGGACACCCTTTCCCTGTTCTTTTGTAAATATCTGATTGCTATTCAAATTATACCACTGAAAAACCCATAGGGCAATAAAAGACAGCGTCTTTTGCCTTGCAGATATTTCCATAGGTCATTCTATTTCATTTTACAAGATAAAAGATAAAAATATCTGAAAGTCCCGATAAAGAAAAAGATGACTGACAAAAACCTCGTCAATCATCTTTTTACACAATTGCGTTTCACTTATTCTTTCATAATGCCCTTCTGGATAAACAATTCCATTTCGTCAAGCATTTTGGAGAAGGATTCCTTTTCCTTATAAAAATGAACATGGGCGGAAAGCAGCACCCCGGTGATAATCTGTGCCGTCATATGGACGTCCATGGAACGGAAGACGCCCTTTTCCATGCCGCCTGCCAATACCCCTTCGATAAGATCGTTGCTCTTTTGCCATAGCTGCAAAATATCTTCCTTCCGTTCACTGGGAAAATCATCCATGTTGGCAAATACTTCCGTGAGACGGCTCAATATCTTGCAAAAAGCCAGATACGCCGTGATAATAATTTTTAATTGCCGCTCCGAATCCGGCTCTTGTTGGATTTGCCCTTGCAGATTCAAATAAAACCGTTCCTGCACATAGAAAATGGTCTCATAAAAAAGCTGCTGCTTGCTGGTGAAGTATTCATAAATGGTGCTTTTCCCGATGCCTGCTTTTTGGGCAATAAGTTCCATTTTAGCTTTATAATAACCGTTATCCATAAAGACATTGATTGCTTCACAGATAATCTGCTCCCGCTTATCATGGGGAGGTTCTCCTCCCCAGAAAAGCGCCTTCGCCCTGGTCTCACATTGCTTTTGCTCCGGCATACTCATCTTACATGCCTCCGGAATAAATCCCGTAAGTGAATTTGGCATTGGCAAGATTGTTGTTATAAATAGCGTCTAACCAGCCAAGTTCCGCCTGGCGCAGACTGGCTTCGGCATTTTGCACATCATAAGAAGTTGCCATACCCATATCATATCGTAACAAAGAGAGACGATAAGATTCTTTTGCCAAATCCAAAGATTTATTTAAGCCTTCCATGCTGCCGGCAGTGGTAGACAGGTTGTTATAAGCATTACGCACATTTTTTTCCAAAGTCTTTTTGGCTTCGTCGTATTGCAGCACCGTGCCTTTATAAGCAGCCTCGTCCTTTAAGTAGTTGTAGGTTTGGCTGGCATAAACATACGCCGTATAGTCAAAGTCCAATTTACTATTTTCCATGGTCAGTTTGGCTGTGGCAACATTGATGTCCGTATCCAAGCCTTTTTCAATAGCAGCGGCTAAATCAATAGCGCCTGCCGTTCTGGGAGTAAGCTCGCTAGTCAAGGTCAAGGTTGTAGTAAGAGGCAATCCCATTAACTGACAAAGTTCCATTTTTGCAGAGGTTACACCGTTTTCCGCTTGTTTTACAGCGACTTCCGCTGTTTTTAAGTTTTCCTCCGTGCTAACCACATCCAGCTTTGCCACAGTCCCTCGTTTGAAACTGGCTTGCGCATTTTTATATTGGGTATTTGCACGGTCTAAAGAAACTTTAGCAAACTCCAGATTTTTTTCCGCTTTCAGCACACCATAATAAGCGGCTTCCACACCGTAGGCAATGCTGTTTTTGGTATAGGCAAGGGCTTTTTGCGCCATTTCCAGAGAGGCTTCCACTTTCGCAGGCGCGATTTCCGTTGCCATGTAATAATCCTGTGTTTGGTAGGCGATGTCCACGTTACCCATGTTACGAAGACGGCTTTCCGTTTCTTCCATAGACACTTCTAAGGCCTCTACCTGTAATTGCTGCACACCAATTTGGGCGTTATTCGCAATGGCCGTATCAATAGCTTCCTGCAAAGAAAGTTTCTTTGGTTCTCCTGTAACAGCAGCCTGTTCATCGGCAAAGACGACGCCGGAGCAAGCCAGCATCAGAGCTGTTGACAACACCACAAGCCGTTTCCATATTCTTTGCTTCATCTTATACACCTTCCTGCTGTAATTTTTTATTTTTTCTGGCTTGTTTTCTAGCCAAGCGTTTTGCTTTGCGTTTTTCTTCTTTATCTACGGTAATGCTGTATACCACAGGTACAAAGACCATGGTAAAGATTGTAGAAATGGTTAACCCCCCGGCAACAACTGTTCCCAGAGGCGCCGTCATAGAGCCACCATCCCCGGCGCCAATCGCCATTGGCAGCATACCGAGCACCGTCGTCAACGTCGACATAAGCACCGGACGAAGACGGGTCGGACTGCCTGTAACAATGGCTTCTTCTTTGTTCATACCTTGGGCGCGAAGTTGGTTAATGTAGTCTACCAATACAATACCGTTATTTACCACAATCCCCGCCAGCATAATACAACCCATTAGAGCAGGCATACTAAGCGCCCTACCGGTCAACGCCAAAGAGAAGATAACCCCAATTAACGCCGTTGGCAGAGAGAACAAAATAACAAAGGGATAAATAAAGGATTCATACAACGCCGCCATAATCATGTATACTAAGACAATGGCTAAAATCAATGCCAATCCTAAGCTACCGAAGGATTCCATCATCATTTCATAAGAACCGCCTTGAACGACGCTATAACCTTCGGGCATTGGGTATTGGGCAATTTTTTTATTGATATCAGAGATAACGCTGTTTAAGTCTCTATCATAAATAGAGGCAGATACCGTTACCTGACGGATTTGATTTTCCCGGCTGATGCTATCAGGACCGGCTTCCAAGGAGAATTCCGCAACATCGCCCAAAGGCACTTGGCTGCCGCTGGCAGTAGACACCATGATGTTTTCCATATCCGTAATGCTCTGACGATATTCTTCCGGTAGGATAACACGAATGTCATATTCGTTGCCGTCTACCCGATAGACAGAGGCAACATTACCGCTAAAGCCACTTCTAGCTGCCGTTGCGATTTGAGCCAAACTCAGACCATATTGGCTAGCCTTGAGACGATTGACGCGGATGACATATTCCGGTTGGGCGTCTTCCAAGCTGCTGCTGGCTTCACGAACACCATCCACCCCTTCAATGAGACCAACTACATCATTTGCCACTTTTTGCAGTGTTTCCAAGTCGTCCCCTTGGAGCTGGATAGAAACACCGCCGCCGCCCATGCCTCCCATACCAGAAGAGCTAGCACCAGATACATAGATATCTGCACCAGGTACCATAGCAAGCCGTTTCCGCAAATCTTCTGCTACGTCGTCGCTGCTGACTTTCCGCTCTTCCAACGGTACTAACATCACCGTAATGCTGCCGCTGGAACCACTGACATTAGTAAAGACAAGGTCAATTACGTCACCATAGTCCAGAATGATTTCTTCCGCTTGTTTTACCACTTCGTTAGTGGTTTCCAATGTAGTGCCATCTTCTAAGGAGATATTAATGGAGATTTGTCCTTCATCAGAGGCAGGCATTAACTCCATACCTACAATGGGAATGAGGAAGAAACTCACCACAAAAGCAAGAACAACCCCTAATACAACCTTTTTCCGATGATGCAACGCCCAGTTTAACAATTGTTTGTATTTCTCTTCAAACTTCATAAACCAGTTGTTGAATTTTTCCCCCATGCGGACAAAGATATTCTGTTTTGCACCGGAGTTCCGTCTGGCTTCCAATTCGTCCAGTTCTTCTTTGCTGATGAGCTTAGAGCAAAGCATCGGCACTAAAGTCAATGCCACAACTAAAGACATCAAGAGGGAGAAACTTACGGTCAGAGACATATCCCGCATCATCATTGAAGCAATGCCTTCGGTGAATACCATCGGCAAGAATACGGCTACCGTGGTCAGCGTCGATGCGATTACCGCTAAGCCCATTTCCGATGCCCCTTTAATGGCAGCAGTCTCCCGATTTTCACCTAATTCATTATGCCGATAAATGTTTTCCAGGACAACGATAGAGGAGTCTACCATCATCCCCA
>CATIYQ010000140.1 GCA_949739465.1 uncultured Peptococcaceae bacterium
AAAGAAAACAAAAAATAATCAAAATGGGACACCTTTCCCATGGAACACATTTGATTGATTTTTTAAAATATATTTCAAAAGATAGGACACTTAGGGGACACTCCTCCCCACAAAAAAAGAGAGCAGATATTCCTATCTACTCTCCTATTATTTCGCTATCATCTATGTAGCTGGGGTGATTATTTCCCGAAGTAACGAGCAAGAAGACCAGCAAAGCCTTTGCCGTGTCTTGCTTCCTGGGGCAGCGAAGCTGCACCAGAGGAATAGATAAGGTGGTTTATCAGGCATTTTACAAAACCACACTTTTTCATTGTGCTTGAAAATCCGTAAAAAAGCCTAAAATTACACAATTTCTTCCACAAAAATCCACAAAAATTACACAATGGAGCTTAAAAATGGGAGAAAAAAAGAATACAGGAGTGTTCCAATTAAAAAACAAAAACTGGGGCTTCCGTTATGTAGTAATGGTAGATGGGGTACGCAAAGAAGCAAGAAAAACAAAAGATGAAAAAGGCAACCCCTTGCACACCAGAAAAGAAGCCATCACCGCCAGAAGCATTGCCATTAAAAACTGCAAAGACACGCTGCTGGAAAAAACCAACGAAGAAGCACCACAAAAACCAGCCCGCAAGACCATGGCAGAACTCTATGAAGAGTATTGCGCAAGCGGCAGGAAAGATAAAGCCTACACCACCAGGAAAAGGCAAGACAGCCTCTGGAATAATTATATTTCTAAACGCTTTGGCTACCGCTATATTGATGAAATTAGCATAGCAGAAGTCAATGACTATTTAACAGAACTTTATTGTGATGAAGGGCATTCTCATGCTTATGTAGAAACTTTTTTAAGGTTATTTTACCTCTTGTTTGGGCAAGCATTTTCCCGAAATTATCTGGACTTAGATACCTACAATAAGCTATGCATCAACAAAAGCACCAGAATCCATATGCCGAAAAAGAGTGTAGAAGAATACAAAGACATTATTATTTTTAACAAAAAGCAACTATCCCAACTGGATAAATATTTTTCCGGCACAAATGGAGAAACCGCCTATTTAATTGGTCGGTATTGCGGCTTGCGCATCAGTGAATGTTACGGCTTGAAATGGTCGGACATTGACTTAGAGCAAGGCACTATCACCATCACCAAGCAAATGCAATACCAGGACGGCTTAATCAAGCTAGTGCCACTTAAAACAAAATGCGCCCGAAGAACCATTTACCTTAGCAAAAGGCTGCAAACATATCTTACCAAGCTAAAGAAGCAGACAAAAATATATGAAGTAGAGTTTGCCGCCCAACGAAAGCAAAATCAGACCATCATCATAGACAGCAATGGCAAAGAAATCTCTTCTTTGGAAATGGTCAACACTATGCCAAACGGCAAGCTGCAAACAGTCAACTCTATGAAATATCATGCCATGCTTATAAGAAAGGAACTAGGCTTTGACTTCAATTATCATTATTTGCGGCACACCTATGGCACGCTGCTTGCAGAAATGAATACCCCGGCGCATATCCTTTGCAACCAGATGGGACACGCTAATAGCAGAGTAACCGAAAAATATTATCTAGCCGTATCAGAAAGGGGCATTGACACCTTGACGAAAAACCTCAATCATATGTAACCGCTCCCCTTTTCTTTCTGTTCTTTTTGCGCTTGTTATCTTACTGCTTTTGCTACAACTTTATAAAAATAAGAAAACAGAGGCATTATTTGCTTCTGTTTTTTTGTGTGCCGCGCTCCCATACCTACCGTATCACTCCATCATCTACCGTAAAATGTAACATCTTCTTAGCAACTTTTGCACTAGAAAATATCATCTTTCCTGCTACCTTTGCACGACTTCTGCACATCTTTCATGCAACTTTTTATCAACTTTTTCATATTTACCATTATAACGACTGGTTAGTAAATTGCTCTTGTTATACTAAAACCACAAAGAGCAAAACAAACCGCTCACCAAAAATAAAACAAATAAATAAATGAAAGTCGAGGTAATGAACAATGAAAAATTTTAAGATTAACTATGAAAAAGGCGTTATCGAACTGACAAAAACCTTTGCCAAGGAAGCAAGCAACTATCACAGTGAAGCGTACAAATTATTAACAGAAGTCAAAAAAGATTTTCCTACTTATTTAGTAGCCGTTAAAACTCCAACCCAACCAAAGAACAAAAGCAAAAAAGATAATCTCAAAGGACTGACTTGTGATTTTATGAAAAGTTATATCGAAAAAAATGCAGATAATGAAAGTATGATGGGAGAATTTAATGCCTTACGCTATGGCAATCCGGACAAGCTGCAAAAGCCAGCACCTTATGGCACAATCAGAAAATGGTTTTTAGGTAATTTCCCGGAAGTGAAAGAATTTGCCACACAATACACCAGACCAGAAAACACCCCTAAAAAAGCTGCATAAGAGAAAGGAAAGATAAAAAATGAAAAACACTGTTAGAATTAACCACGAAACCCGCCAACTGATTATGGATAGAACCTTTGCCAAGCTATCCAGCAATGTGCGCAATGAAGAATATGACATCTTGCAAAGAGTGCGCCAAGACTACCCTACCTATACCGTTGAAGTACGCCGCATCAAGACCAATCCCAACAAAGAAAGCTACAAAGGCTTAAACCTTAACTACATGAGAAGGTATATCGACCGCACCGAGCCAACAGAGGAAAGCCGCGAAGCGGCACACAAAGAAATGGACGACTTGCTTTTCATTTCTCAATGCCACAGCAAAGCCCGGCGTTTCCCTGCCATCAGAAAGTGGTTTTTAGCTAAATACCCGGAAATCGCTTTATTCGGTATGCCGGACGATATAGAAGAAAATCCAAACCAGGAAGAAACCAAAACAAGCCAAGCACCCGCTACCCTTCCGGCACACAGCATCAACGCAATGCCAGAAGAACAAGAAAAAATCGCCTAAAAAAGAAAGGAGAAAACCACTATGCCAACCAATACCCAAGACCCAAGCGTTATTTACATTCACAGAGATATGCCAAGATGGAAAACTGACAACTTCCTGCTTATCAAAAGACAAAACTTCTATGCTGCTTGCCGCTCCCTAACCCCAACCGCTCTGATTTTGTACCTATACATTGCCACCAACAAAGACGGCTACCATCTTGACCTTAACCCGGAAAGAATATATAACAACTTAGGCATAACCTACCCCCAATACCTAGAAAAGCAGCAGGAACTAATAGACAAAGGGTATCTAATACAAGATAACGCCAAACCATATGCCTACCACTTCCATGAAGAACCGCGCCCATCAGCCGCATAACGCACCAAGGGAGCGGCACGGCAACAGCCAAAAAGCAAGAGAAAAGAACATACAAAAGAACGACAAAACCTACCACTATTCGGGAAAGTCCAGAAAAATGTGGTGGGATTTGTCGTTCTTTTTAGATATTAGAGTTTTATTTTTCTTCTTCTAACGGTGGATTCTGTAATAAGGTGTCAATTTCCACCATTTGACCTACCAATGATACATAGTTTCCTTTATATAGATTATTTAAATCATCTCGTATAGCATCTTGAAGAGGAGCAACCTCATCCCATACTTTGTCGTCATCTATATTTGTTCTTTTATCTACAGCATCGCACAAATCCTGCAATTCTTTTACACGCACAGATAGTGATTTTTTTTCTACTTCACACTGGTCTATTTTTTCTTGCAAGGCTTTTTTCTCTTTGGCTTTAAACATACCCAAAGAGTCTCTTTCCTCATGCAAATATGCTATTTCATTTTCTAATGAAATTAATTTATCCCGTTCTTTACCTAATGCAACTTCTGCATCTAACTCCGCTGGAGTTTTTATCATCCGGCGTTTTAATGATTCTATTTGCGCTGCAATTGGTTTTTCAGCTGCTCGAATTTGATTTTCAAGCTTTGCTTTTTCTTGCTCTAAAGCAGCTTTTTTACTCGAGTGAGCTTCCCAATATTCATCACATTTTTTTACCCATTCAGGACGAATTTCATTTATTTTTTTCTCAATCTCTTTTATAATCGCTTCTATCCTGTCTTGAATCTCTTTTGGTAGCCTTTTAATCTCCTTATTGTCCCCGTCCCAGTAATAGGAATCTAATATTGCTTTCCATAATGTCGTTTTCATTTCTAAACAAGATATGAGAACCCCATCATCTACAGGAGAGAAGCTGTTTTGACAACCAAGAATCTCCTCTTTATATTCCTTAATGGTACCATAATTGCAATCCGTACATTTTGCTCGAATATCGTCGTCAACGCTGATAGTATCATCCACGGCTGATAGCAAATCCAAGCAGAAAAAAATATATTCTCTATACAGATTGCAAACTTCATAATCCGGCTCACCATTTAAATTCACAGTATCACTCGGGTACTTATATGAATTCACAATATAAACAAACCACACTCTCTTGATATCTATTATAAACTCCTTGGCATTTTGATTCCTGCAATTAGAGGCATATTTATCAGCGGCAACTTTATCAATTCCTTCCTCAGATATATGTTTTTGCATAAGTTTATCCATATCAGATCTTTTCCATCGTTGCTCCTTTAATAGGTCCTGCACTCCCCATTTGCTAATGTTACAAAAGACTATCTCTTCTTCATTGTCATATTCAATATCATAAAAGGAATCCATCTGAGATGTATAAAATTCAAATTCTATTTTCTCTATAGCTTTTTCAAATATACACTGC
>CATIYQ010000141.1 GCA_949739465.1 uncultured Peptococcaceae bacterium
AGAGAAAGAGGACTATGTAACTTTTTGGTTTCTTCAATTCAAAAGAGCTATAGACCGATTGGGAAAGAACTAAGGGGTATTTGCTCCTTATGTTGTTGGAGACTCGCTACCCGGTAACGCATTGCAACTGCCTAACACACAACAGGCAGCAAGTCTCTCTTTCTTATTCCCGATATTCTAGGATTTCTTCCAGGGGCTTTCGCGGTCTTGCCGCAGGGCTTTCTGCCCCGTAGCCGATAGCAATCACACCGATAAGCTGCTGCTCTGTGCTGATGTATGCCACCAGTTCCGGATAGGCAAAGCATGTGTTGGCTATCCATAGAGCAGCAATCCCTTCCCGCTCTGCCTGGAGCAGCATATTTTCGATGGCAGCGCCAATGGATAAGCTGTCAACGATTTCTGTGACGCGCTGGTCTCTGGTCAGCGGCGTGAGGATAGACTTGCCGCAGGTGTTTAATACGGCGATGAGCATAGGGGCTTCTTCCATGATACGCAAGGTATTGTGGGCGTCGGGTAACCCCCAGCGGGAGTCCGGCAGCACCATAGACGTGCCGTCGCTTTCCCTGGTTAAGCCTTCTGCCATTTTCTCTACAAATTCCTTCTTTGCCCTGCCGCGGTAGACGATGAATTTCCAGGGCTGTTTATTGGTGCCGGAGGGGGCGAGCCTTGCCGCCGCAAGCATTGTTTCTATTTGCGCGCGTGGCACTTCTTTCGCTTGGAATTTACGAATGCTGCGCCGTGTTACGATTTCGGAAATCAGCATTATGAGACCACCTTTCTTTCTAATGTGATGTTACTTTTCTGCCAAAAGCGGATTAGGTAAATAGCGAGCAATACGACCCAGGAAAAAGCCTCTGCATAACCGATGACCTTATTGCCGAAGGAGGCGGCAAAGCCATAGGAGGCGCCGATGCGGACGGCAAGGGCGGTCACACCTGCCAGCCCTGAGAAGAGCATATCGCCTATGCCTTCTAGGTATCCCCGCACTGCCATAGCTAGCCCATAGACGATGTAGCAAAGGGCGATAGATTGGAAAAAGCCTTTGCCAATGGCGACTGACTCAGGAGTGAGTCCAAAGAGGGCAATGAGGGGTCCTCCTGCCAGCAGTACAATGGCGGTGAGAATCAACGAAATGGCGGCAATAAGGAGCGCCCCGGTTTTTAATACTTCTCTTGCCCGCTTATGATTGCCGGCGCCTATGTTCTGGGCGACGATAGTGGCGATGCCGGAGCCGAAGTTGACAATGGGGAGGATAATCACACAGTCCACCCGATAGGCGGTGGTAATGGCGGCTACGGTCTGCTCGCCAAAGCCGTTCATAAATCGCTGTAAAAAGAGATTGCCCAGAGAGGCGGTGCCAGCCTGGATGGCAGGGGGTAGGCTGAAGGCAGAGCCTGTTGTTAAAATCAGTCCGTTTAACGCTTGTTTGTTGCATCTATATTTGAGCATAGGATATTTGCTTATGGCATAGACGATGACGAATAACGTCATGGCGGCTTGGGATATGACGGTGGCGGCTGCCGCTCCCGCTGCGCCGTAAGGGAATATTACCACCAAAAGAATATCGAGAAAAACGTTAAGTAGAGAAGAGACCAGGACAGAAAGAAAGGGGGCGCGGCTATCCCCTAAGCCCCGAAGAACGGCAGAGTAGACGTTATAGACGGCAAGGCAAGGAACGCCCAAAAAGAGAATCTGCATATAGCTTTTGCCAATGGAGAAAATGTCTGTCGGGGTATCCAATAAGGTTAGGATAGCTCCAGTAAGGGGAACGCCAACAGCTGCAATGAGTAGGAAGACGCCTCCTAAGAGCAGGGTAAAGGAGGACAAAATGGTTACCAGCTTTTCCCGTTCGCCCATGCCGTAACGCTGGGCGGTCAGTACCGATACACCGGAGGTGAACCCTACAATAACGGTAACAAAGAGATTATAAAGAGAGGTGGTAGCGCCAATACCTGCAAGGGCTGCCTCCCCTTCGGTATTGCCCACGATGAAGGCATCTACCCAGTTAAAGACCTGCTGCAACAGTCCGCTTAAGATGAGGGGGACAGTGAACCATATTAACGTCCGTGCAATGCTGCCTTGGGTCAAATCCTGTTTCATTTCTCTCCTTGCTCCTTTCCTGTTTTCCCTGAAATCCCAAAAAGAGGCGGACGGAAAGCTACCATACGGCAAAAGCCGTACCATAGGGGTAACTTCCGAACGCCTCAATTAATTATTCTATTTATTTTTGCCATTATAGCAAAGGGGCAGGAAAATGTCAAACTTGGGCGTTAAGAGAGATGTTCTGTCTTTAGCGCCCGCATGGCGTTTAAGATAGCGATAACGGCGACGCCTACATCGGCAAAGACCGCCTCCCACATATTGGCAACGCCAAATGCTCCTAAGAGCAGCACCAGTCCTTTTACGCCCAATGCAAAAACGATATTTTCTTTAACGATAGTCATGGTTTTTTTAGCGATTTTTATGGCGGTGGCGACTTTTCCCGGTTGGTCTGTCATGATAACGATGTCTGCCGCCTCAATGGCGGCGTCAGACCCCATGCCGCCCATGGCGATGCCGATGTCTGCTCCGGCAAGAACAGGCGCGTCATTGATGCCGTCTCCCACGAAAACCAACTTGCCTTGGGGAGAGGTTTGGGCTTTCAGCTCTTCCATGCGGCTGACTTTGTCTGCCGGCAGCAGCTGGGTGAAGATTTGGTCCAT
>CATIYQ010000142.1 GCA_949739465.1 uncultured Peptococcaceae bacterium
CCTCTGTGGCGGTGATTATCGTGGCAGGAGGGAAGGGCAGCCGTATGGGCGGCAATGAGAATAAACTTTTTCTTCCTTTGGGAGATAGCTGTATTTTGGGGGAGACCCTTCGCGTTTGGCAGGGAATTTCTCAGGTGGGGCAGATTGTAGTGGTTTGCGCGGATGGTGAAAGGGAGATTGTATCGAACCTCTGCCGCAAACAGCAGATTACTAAAGCTGTCCTTCCCGTCATCGGCGGCAAGGAGCGGCAGGATTCCGTGTGGCAAGGGCTGGTCTACCTGCAAAGCAGGACGCCTCCTCCTGATTTCGTTGCTATCCATGACGGAGCAAGACCGTTTTATGATGGTCGCACCTTTGGCGACTTTTTGCAGACGGTGGTTCGAGAGAAGGCGGCAGGAGGCGTTTTGGCTGTGGCAGTCCAGGATACGGTGAAAACCGTAGCGGCGGGGTGTATTATGGCGACGATACCCCGGGAACATTTAGTAGCAGCGCAAACGCCTCAGTTGTTCCATTTCTCTACCTTGTTTCGTTGTTATGAAAAGGCTCTGGAGGAAGGAGCCGTTTGCACCGATGACGCCAGTGTTCTGGAGTGGTGCGGGCGAGACGTACTGGTTTATGCCGGGCAAAAGGAAAATATGAAAATCACCACGCCGGAGGATTACGACTATGCGCTGTATCTCTCGGCAAGAAGAAAAAAGGAGGCTGGCATATGCGAGTAGGCATGGGCTATGACGCCCATCGTTTGATAGACGGAGACCATATTGTTTTAGGCGGGGTGGAGATTCCTTTCTCTCAAAAGTTTCTTGCCCACAGTGACGGCGATGTGCTGCTCCACGCCATTGCCGATAGTCTCTTGGGGGCGGCAGGCTTAGGCGATATCGGCGTTCATTTTCCCGATAACGACCCGCAATATAAAGGCATTTCCAGTTTGCTTCTCCTGGAGCGGGTGCGGGAGAAAATAGAGGAAGCAGGTCTTCGGGTGCAAAATGTAGACAGCACCATTGTAGCGCAGCAACCGAAACTGATGCCTTTTATCTCTCAGATGCGGGAGAATATCGCGAACGTATTGGGGCTGGACCTGTCTCTAGTCAATGTAAAAGCAACTACTACCGAGAAAATGGGCTTTACGGGGAGCGGTGAAGGCATTGCCGCTTATGCCGTTTGTCTCTTGGTCGGCAAGTGGCACTAAATAAAAAAGGTCTCTGTTCTAAGAGGGAACAGAGACCTTTTTGTTTTGTTGTTTAGTGGTCGGCGCAGTGGGCGCAGCCGTCGCAATCAGGAAATAAGTCTTTATTATAGGGAATGTTATTTTTGTCGTAATAGTCCTTGAGGGCGGCTTTTACCGCTTCTTCTGCTAAGACGGAGCAGTGGATTTTGTGAGGTGGCAGCCCGTCTAAGGCTTCTACCACCGCTTTGTTGGTCAGCTCCAACGCTTCGTCCACAGATTTGCCTTTAATCATTTCCGTTGCCATAGAAGAAGAGGCAATGGCGCTGCCGCAGCCGAAGGTGTTGAATTTCACATCGGTGATGATGTTATTGTCAATCTTTAAGTAGATTTTCATAATGTCGCCGCATTTGGCGTTGCCTACTTCGCCGATACCGTCGGCGTTTTCCATTTCTCCAACGTTGCGTGGGTTGGTGAAGTGGTCCATTACTTTTTCACTGTATAATGCCATGGAAAGAACCTCCTATCGTTCTTACTTTCTTATAAAATAAATTGCCGTTTGCCGTTTATTAAATCTTTCCACACCGGAGACATATTGCGGAGGTAGTCTACCACTTTGGGGATTTCCTCCAGCATATAGTCTACTTCTTCCTCTGTATTTTCTTCGTTAAGGCTGAGACGGAGCGAGCCGTGAGCCACATCGTGGACTCTGCCGATAGCGAGGAGCACATGGCTGGGGTCTAAAGACCCTGAAGTGCAGGCAGAGCCGGAAGAGGCATAAATGCCCTTTGCGTCTAATAAGAGCAGAAGACTTTCCCCTTCGATTCCTTCAAAGCAGAAGTTTACATTGCCGGGATGGCGGTGAGTTGCGTCGCCGTTTAAGGCGCAATGAGGAATCTGAGACAGCCCTGCAATGAGCTTGTCCCGTAAAGCTTGGACTTTCTTGGTGTTTGCCGCCATGTTGTCCACAGATTCTTTGAGGGCGGCTACCATGCCCATAATAGCGGGGATATTTTCTGTGCCTGCCCGTTTGCCCCGTTCTTGAGCGCCCCCTTCGATAAGGTTGGTGAGGACGATACCCTTCCGTACATAAAGGGCGCCGATACCCTTCGGTCCGCGGAATTTATGACCGGAGAGGGAGAGCATATCCACATTGTCGTCTTTTACATTGACGGGAATGTGTCCCACTGCTTGTACAGCGTCGGTGTGGAAGAGCACGCCTTTTTCGCGGCACACTGCGCCGATTTCTCGGATAGGCTGAATGGTACCGATTTCGTTGTTCACATACATAATGGTAACAAGGCAGGTATCCTCCCGAATAGCGTCCCGTACTTGTTCCGCCGTAACCAGACCGTTTTCGTGAACATCTAAGAGGGTGATTTCAAATCCCTGCTTTTCCAATCTCTTTAAGGTATGGAGCACGGCGTGGTGTTCAAAGGCGGTGGAGATGATGTGCTTTTTCCCTTTCTTCTCGCCAATGGCTGCGGCGGAGAAGATAGCTTGGTTATCCGCTTCGCTGCCGCCGGAGGTGAAGATGATTTCCCGCGGTTCACAGCCTAAGATAGCTGCCATTTCTCCACGGGCTTGCTGTAAGGCTTCCGCTGCCTCTTGCCCCACGGTGTGAAGGCTGGAGGGGTTGCCATAATACGTTTCCATATATGGTAGCATGGCGTCAATGGCGGTGCGGCTCATTTTGGTTGTGCCTGCGTTATCTGCATAGATTTGCATAGTTCTGCTCCTTTCCCTGGTAGCAATGATTTTTTTCCTGCATACAAAATATCACGTTATTCCTAGTAAGTCAATAGGGTTTATGATAGTAGCAGGAAAAAATTTCTTATTAGGGCTTAGCTTACCCCAAGAGAGGGGGAAACATACGGAGAAAGAATGTTGTGGAAATTTTCTCGGGAGTATGTTATGCTAAACTACAAAGTAACACAATAGACAGATATGCAGCTTGCTGCCATGGTAAGCTGTAATGATAATAGGAGGTTTGTGAAATGCAAGTAAACAGAAATTTTTCTAATTTAGCTACCAGCTATTTATTTACCGAAGTTGCCCGCAAACAACGGGAATATTCTGCGGCGCACCCTGAGGCGGAAATCATCCGTCTGAGCATTGGTGATGTAACCCGTCCCCTTGTTCCCGCCGTCATTGACGCGATGACGAGAGCCGTTGCGGAAATGGGAAAAGCCGAAACCTTCCGCGGCTATGGCGACGAACAGGGCTATGGTTTCCTTAGAGAGGCTATCAAGAAATATTATGCAGGGAAAGGTGTAGCGCTGACCTTAGAGGAAATCTTCATTTCCGACGGGGCAAAAAGTGATGTGGGTAATATCTTAAATATTTTTTCCACTGATAATATTGTGGCTGTTCCCGACCCTGTTTATCCTGTTTATGTAGACACCAATATTATGGACGGCAGAAAAGTCATGCTCCTGGACGCTAACGCGGAAAACGGTTTCCTGCCTATGCCGGGAGAAGAACATGCCGACATCATCTACATCTGCTCTCCCAACAACCCAACGGGGGCTGTTTATAATAAGGAACAATTAACGGCTTGGGTAGACTATGCCTTGGCCCACGACGCCGTCATCTTATTTGACGCCGCTTATGAAGCATTCATTAACGATGCAGCGTTACCTACTTCTATTTATCAAATCCCCGGTGCGGAAAAATGCGCTATTGAACTTTGCTCTCTTTCTAAGACGGCAGGCTTTACGGGGACTCGCTGCGGCTACACCATTGTGCCGAAAGCCCTGGTGAAGGACGATGCGTCCTTAAACGCTATGTGGCTGCGGCGGCAAACTACTAAATTTAACGGTGTGCCATATATCGTACAGCGGGGGGCGGAGGCAGTTTTCACCCCGGAAGGCATGGCTGAGTGTAAAGAAAACATCGCCCACTACCGTGAAAACGCCAAAGTCATGGGGGCAGCCTTCGACAAGCTGGGACTTCGCTATTGCGGTGGGGTACATTCCCCCTATATCTGGCTCCATTGCCCTGACGGCATGACCTCTTGGGAATATTTTGACGTGCTGTTAAGTGAGTATCACATTGTAGGTACGCCTGGTTCGGGCTTTGGTAAAAACGGGGAAGGATACATTCGTCTCACTGCCTTTAACACGGCGGAAAACACCAAAAAGGCGGTAGAGCGGCTGACCAAATAAGGGATAGGTTGCCAATTAAAGAAGAGTAAAGAAAAGAGTTCGGAAAATTATTTTTTCCGAACTCTCTTTTTCTTGTTGGGGTATTCTTTGCGACCATAGCGGTGGAGTTTGTCATTAAGATAGGCTCTTTCCACGCGTTTGATATCTTCCAGGGTAGGCGGGCGGGAAGGGGGCTTTCATTCATCAGGGTCGTGGTGTTTTTCTACCTTGTAGCTTGTATCCTCCAGCTCGATACCGAAATATTTCTGTTTCTGTGCCTTAAGCTCCTCTTCGGTGAGACGGAGCGGAATGCA